>CAZDUU010000490.1:0-2381 GCA_964508675.1 uncultured Bacteroidales bacterium
CCCACCAATTAGTATCAGCCGAAAAAACAATTGTATGCTCAATATCACTTACCGGTTTTGAATCTATAAATGACTGACTATCCCAATTTAAATCATTCTGCGAATAAGCCGAAAAAAGTGATGCAAACTGTGGAGCCGACAATGTGTCGAAAACCAATGCATTGTCAAATGAAGAACCGGAGGAACATTTCATCTGAATATCCATATAATTAAGGTAATTATTACAATTCAGGCATTCACACTCATGCAGGTAAAGTGTAACGGGAATTACACTATCTTTTGATAAATCAATAAAAGTCGGGCTTTCGGCAAAAATATCAGAACCGGGAGTATTATTTTGTTTCTGCGTAAAAGCTTTAAAATTGAAAATAATAAAGAGAAAGAAAAATAAAAATTTATTCATTGTTTCAAAATTTGCTGTGTACAAAAATAACTAAGTTTATTGATTCATAATAAATTATTTATCATATTTAAAAATAAAAATCCCCCTTTAAAAAAAATAAAAAGGGGGATCAAAAAAAACAAATAAACATTAGCTTACTTCATATAATCGTACCTGTAATCTGTCGGAGGTAAAAGAGTTTCTTTAATTGTTCTTGGACTTACCCAGCGTAAAAGATTCAAATGACTTCCGGCTTTATCGTTGGTTCCTGAACCTCTGGCCCCGCCAAAAGGTTGTTGACCTACCATAGCCCCGGTTGGCTTATCGTTGTAATATAAATTCCCGGCAGCATAACGTAAAATCCTACACGCCGTAACTGTTGCATATCTGTCATAAGAAAAAATACTTCCAGTCAACCCGTATGGTGAAGTTTCATCGCAAAGTTTTAGCGTTTCTTCGAATTTTTCGTCCGGATAAACATATATAGTCAGTACAGGACCGAAGATTTCCTCTTCCATAGTTATAAAATGAGGATTATAGGCCTGAATAATTGTTGGTTTTATAAAATACCCCGTGGAATCATCTCCCTCACCACCGGATAAAATTTCCGCTTCATTTGAAGATCTTGCTAAATCTATATATGACATGATTCTGTCATAAGCTTCGCGGTCAATTACTGCATTTACAAAATTATCCAGGTTATCAGGGCTTCCCATTTTTATATCAGACAGCTGGTTTAGCATTTTTTCTTTTATAACTCCCCACAACGATTCAGGAATATATGCTCGGGATGCTGCTGAACATTTTTGTCCCTGATACTCAAACGCACCTATTATCAATGCAGTAACAACTTCGTCAACGTTGGCAGATGAGTGAACAAACACAAAATCTTTTCCACCTGTTTCGCCTACAATTTTGGGATAAGAACGGTATTTTTCGAGATTCTGATTGATTTGAGACCATAATCCTCTGAAAGTTTTAGTCGATCCTGTGAAATGTATTCCTGCAAAATCTTTGTTATTTAGAACTACATCGCTGATTATTTGCCCTTTTCCCGGTACAAAGTTGATTACTCCATCGGGTAAACCTGCTTCTTTAAATATCTTCATTAACAGGTAATTTGAGAGCAAAGCGGTTGTAGATGGCTTCCAAACAATGGTATTTCCCATCAGAGCGACAGAAGTATTCAAATTTGCTGCAATAGCTGTAAAATTAAATGGCGAAATACTATAAATAAATCCTTCCAGCGGGCGGTACTCAATTCGGTTAATAACATCACCGGTTGTCAAAGGCTGATCACCATATATTTTTGAAGCGAAGTGATTATTAAACCGCAAATAATCTATCACTTCGCAAGCTGCATCAATCTCTGCCTGGAAAGCATTTTTACCTTGCCCATGCATGGTTGTAGCATTTATCAGGTAACGATACTTTTTACTAATGAGCTCTGCTGCTCTTTGAAAGATAGAAGCCCTCTCAACCCATGATAATTCCATCCATGCAGTCTTGGCCTTCATGGCTGCTTCAATGGCCATTTCAACATGTTCCTTTTGTGCTATATGATATTTTGCCAGAATATGATGATGGTGATGCGGCATTCTGACTTCACCGGTTTGGCCTGTAAATATTTCTTTTCCACCAATAATTAAAGGGATTTCAATAATTTCTGAGGCTACTTTTTTCAATGCAATTTCCAAAAGCTCCCTTTCTTTAGTTCCTTTTGCATAATTAATAAAGGGTTCGTTTACCGGCTCTTTAAACTGATATATTGCGTTATTCATAATTTATTAATTTTATACAAAGATAGTAATTTTTATTTAGACTATTTATATATTAGTTATTTTATTAACTATTTTTAAAATCAATTTTTTTTAAACCAAAACATAGATTATTTTTGCGACTAAACTGATTTAGTTATGCTTGAAAATTATTTCGATTTCTTTAGAAAAAATTCAACAGGTATTGATAAAGAGTATGAAACACCTTATGGAAAGAAAAA
>CAZDUU010000491.1:0-2364 GCA_964508675.1 uncultured Bacteroidales bacterium
GGAAATATATTGAACTTATCATTTTCAAAAGGCTGTATGGCAGTTACATCTTCGTAGGTGGCTTCCCAACCGGCAGCTGTTAATGATGAATTTGATACAAATCGCAATATAATCTTACCTGCAGGAATATAAAAAGTACCGGTTGGAGGGTTTGCAGAATTGAGATTAGCTATCTGGTTCGATGAACTTATGGAATTCTTATAAATTAGAACAAAATCGCTGGTATTAGCTGTTGCAAGATTAAATTGAGTAAAAGTTAAACTTAAAGCCTGGGAATTTGGAGGACTTATTATCCAACGGCAATTTGTTGAGTTATTGTAATCGCAACCCCCGCTTCCATCGGAAAAAATACCGGAGATGGCGGTAAGTGTATCAACATTGCAATATTTTGATGAATATGATATATTGAAACCATAGCTTTCATTTAAGTTATCAGAGGTGAATTTTATAAAAACAAAGTTTGTTGTTGTCTTTATTGTAGTAGGAGATGTTTCGCTGGTAAGTGCAGGACTGTTTTGATTAGTGAAAACCTCTATCAGACCGGCTTGATCGTTTTCGCCATCGAAAACGAATAAACTGTCACCCTGGGCCAGATCGAAAGTGTTGAATTGTAACTGGACACTACTACCGCATTCGGGATTAATCAGCCACGAGCAGTCTGAGTTCGGCAGGTATGCCTTAATCCCGTTTCCTGAAGTAATCGTTCCCGATGAGTATGTAACGGTATCCTGATTGCAATAAAGCGGGTAAGTATAATTAATAGTATCGGGATAAATATCAACGATGAGCTCCTGGCAGATATTAAAATTATATCCGGAAGGATTCAGATTACTCGAGTAAAAATAGCCGTCATTATATCCGCCCCATCCCCAGTTGAAGTGATAATATGCACTATCCTGATATCCATCGCATACAAAGGCATGTCCGGAAGTAAAAGTAGTGTCTTCCCAGCCGGCATAATACAAAGGTTTACGGGCATCAAGATTGGTTCTTACAAGACTGTCCCAATCTAAGGTTATACTGTCTCTGAATAAATAACGGGTTTCAGGACAATATTTAAAATATATTTTCATGGAATTTGCTACCGAATGATTCCAAACAGCTGAGCCATCCGGTCCATAGTCCATATCGAACGTAATGCCTGTAGTATAAAGCAGAAGTGATGCGGCATAATTATAATTTGTTAATATGGGTGTCATTTCGTTAAAGTCGTAATGACAGGTATCAAAGCTGGCTTCAATTACACCATAGTCGGGAAGTGTATAGCTATAACTTCCTGTTCCTGTTAAAGGCCAATGATGATAATACATCAATTGCGAAACAGCTGTCGCCACACACCCGGTAACGCAATGACCATCGATTCCATTGGGATCTGCCGGGCATGCAGAATTATAGTATTTTCCCTGGTCCCACTTTGTTATTACTAAAGGAGCAACACTTTTTGTGCTTTTAATATTCTGCTTGTTTAAATATTGCTTCCATTGAGCATTAGCAGGTAATTTTAAGTTTCTCAATGCTTGTATTTCATTGCTTCTGTGTTTCATCCACCAGTCGAAAGCAGGATTTTTTGTATTTTTATCATAAGAATTTTCGAAGCTATATGCAATTACAGGAATAGATGAATATTCATTGGCAATAATGACAAATCCTTTGGGTCGCATGTTTACGATGTAATAATCGGGTTTTGAGATTTGGTCCCCAACAGGAAGGACTTCGTTTACAGTGATGTCTTTTTCGGAGATAGGTTGAATTGTCTGGATTCTGGCTGAGTAAAAATTCTTAGCTATTGTTTTTATGGTATCGGTATTTACCTGACCATATAAAAACAGTTGCATTATAAGGAATAATGCAACTGTTGATAAAAATTTTGTCATACCTTATTTGGTTTTGAATTTTGCGAGTAAATCTTTAACTGCATCTTTGTGAACGGTGAAGTTCATCATTTTGAGTTTTACGTAATCTTCTCTGAAAAAGTAATATCCAAATTCTTTTGCGTTGGGGTCATTGTTGCGTGAGCCGGCACCGGAATCTTTAATCATATACCAGCGTGTTCCTTTATAGTCAGTATATCCAACTAAATGAACGCCATGATCGTCGGTTGTAGTACGGTTTGAGAAACGGAATTGACGGGCTTCATTATTAATGTTCTGTGCAGGAATATCAAAACTTGGAATAATTGCGCACTGTGTTTCAGGGTCAAAACCAGCTTCGCTAACGTCACCGCCGATAGCAACTGTATAGCCGCTTTCAACAGCTTTATTCAATGCTTTCATGAATTCATCCAAAGGGACATTGAAATATTCGGTACTTTTCCACCAGTTGTCGGGAACATCATAAAGTACTTTTTGATAATAAGGTTCCTGC
>CAZDUU010000492.1:0-2364 GCA_964508675.1 uncultured Bacteroidales bacterium
CCCGGCGAAAAACCCGTTCACGGCCCGTTTTCAACTCATTAACCCGGTCGGCAAAGGTGCGCTGCCATTGGCGGCTGCTGGTATCTACCCATTGCACCTGGCCGGTTTCGGCATCTTCCAGAGCCATCAGGCCCAGTTTGGGCCAGTCATGCTCACGGGGATCGCTTAAGGTTACGGCAATAACATCGTGGCGGCGGTTGCAAATGGTCAAAACAGAACGATAACTCTCCGGGGGAGCCAAAAAATCGGAAATCATAAAAACAATACTGCGCCGTTTAAGCAGGTGGTTAACCGTATCCAGGGCCAGCTTCAAATCGGTGCGGTGGCCGGTTGGTTCAAAGGCCAGTACGTCACGGATGAGGCGCAGCACATGCCGCCGCCCTTTGCGGGGGGGGATGTAAAGCTCAACCTGGTCGGTAAAAATCAGTACCCCCACCTTATCGTTATTGGTGATGGCCGAAAAGGCCATCACGGCGGCCAATTCTGCCGCAATTTCTCGCTTAAACCGGTTGACCGTGCCAAACTGGCCGGAGGCGCTGGCATCTACCAGCAGCATCACCGTCAGTTCCCGCTCTTCGACAAAACGCTTGACAAATAGCTCGCCGGTACGGGCGGTAACGTTCCAATCAATGGTACGGACTTCATCACCGGGCTGGTAGGGGCGAACTTCGTCAAACTCCATCCCCCGCCCTTTAAAAATGGCGTGATACTCCCCGGCAAAGCTGTCGTCAACCAGGCGGCGGGTCCGAATTTCAATCCGGCGAATTTTTTTAATGAGTTCGGGTGATAACATAAATATTTATCAGGGCACTTCAATCTGATCCAGGATGCGCTGAACGATGTTGGCGCTGGTGATTTCTTCGGCTTCGGCTTCGTAGCTGATAACCACCCGGTGGCGAAGCACATCCGGCGCAATTTGCTTGATGTCTTCCGGGGTAACAAAACCACGCCCTTTAAGAAAAGCGTGGGCCCGCGCCGCCAAAATCAAAAAGATGGTGGCCCGGGGCGATGCCCCAAAGGCAATCAACGGCTGTAACCCCGACAGGCCGTTAGCCCCGGGCTGGCGGGTGGCAAAAACAATATCAAGTACATATTCCTTGATTTTCTCATCAACATAAATCTGGCGCACCACTTCGCGGGCATGCAACAAGTCAACCGGGTTGATAACCGGCCTGACTTCGGGCAAGCGGGCGCCGGTCATGCGGTCCATAATCAGGCGCTCTTCAGGCCGGGTAGGGTAATCAACAATTACCTTGAGCATAAACCGATCAACCTGGGCTTCCGGCAAGGGGTAGGTACCTTCCTGCTCGATAGGATTCTGGGTAGCCATCACCAAAAACGGTTCTTCCAAGTGGTAAGTGGCGTCGCCAATGGTCACTTGCCGTTCCTGCATCGCTTCGAGTAGAGCGCTCTGAACTTTAGCCGGGGCGCGGTTGATCTCATCAGCCAGGATAAAGTTAGCAAAGAGTGGCCCTTTATGGGAAGTGAACTCGTTGGTACGCGGATTGTAAATTTCCGTGCCAACCAGATCGGCGGGCAGCAGGTCGGGCGTAAACTGGATACGTTGGAACTGGGCCTGGACCGTCTGCGCCAGGGTTTTGATAGCCAGGGTTTTAGCCAGACCCGGTACGCCTTCCAGCAAAATGTGACCATCAGCCAGCAGAGCAATTAACAGCCGTTCGATCAATTTTTCCTGGCCCACAATAACCTGGTTGACTTCGGTTAATAAATCTTGCAAAAATTGAGCTTCGTATGCTACCGCATCGTTTAGCTCACGAATGGTTTTCATTTCCATGAATGTAGTAATCTTTACCTTTCTGAGATTTACTTTGAGTTAGTAGGCTTATCCGCGAAGGAAACGAAGTAACACCAAGAAAAAGGTAACAATCTTAAAGTGTCATCGTCTATCATCTTTATGAACAATTTTATTCCAGATAATTCTGACGCAACCTATCCAGCGACAACGATGGTATGGTATTGTAACTAAAGAAGACATTTTTTTCAAGCACTTATATAGTTTCTAATCGAATTCTAATTTTCGCAAAATCTTTCCGGAAGATAGGCAACCCCCAAAGGAAGTTGCAATTTTGGCCTGTCACGTGTAAACTAAAAAAAGGTGGGATGAACTCATCTTTAAAATTTACTCATTTTTTGACGTGGCTGTGCCGAAGGCTGGCGCCCAATTAAGGCAGCGGCGTTGAATGGTACGATAAGAGGCAGTTAAAAAGATGGCAAGATACCAGATTTTATATTGGGAATATATTCCCTTAGGGGTTAAAGCGACCGATGTAAACGGTACCGTACGCGAAAATTTACCGGCCCGTTTCCAGGAAGCAGTTGAACGGGCGGCGACGCGCGCCGGTC
>CAZDUU010000493.1:0-2362 GCA_964508675.1 uncultured Bacteroidales bacterium
TCACGTTCAGGAGCAATGCTGTCAATGGGTTTTGAAATTTCGTTGGAAGAATTATTTTGTTCCAATTGTTTCAGAATATCTTTACTTCGTAAAACCACACTCTTGGGCATACCGGCCATTTCTGCAACATGAATACCAAAACTGTGTTCTGTCCCGCCCGGAACTAGTTTACGGAGGAAAAGCACTTTATTGTTTATTTCCTTAACACTGACATGGAAATTTTTAATCCGGTTGAACGATTTCTCCATTTCATTCAGTTCGTGATAGTGCGTGGCGAAAAGTGTCCGTGGTTTTCCCTGTGCGTATTCGTGAATATATTCGGCAATTGCCCATGCAATAGATATTCCGTCGTATGTGCTTGTGCCACGGCCAATTTCGTCGAGCAAAATAAGTGAACGTGCCGATAAATTATTAAGAATTGTAGCAGTCTCGATCATTTCTACCATGAAAGTACTTTCACCTTGTGATATATTGTCGCTGGCGCCTACACGTGTAAAAATCTTGTCAACCAATCCAATTTTAGCTTCTTTAGCCGGAACAAAAGATCCCATTTGTGCCAGAAGAACAATGATAGCTGTTTGGCGCAATAATGCTGATTTTCCTGACATGTTAGGCCCTGTGATAACGATCATTTGCTGACTTTCTGAATCAAGATAAATGTCGTTGGGAATAAATGGCTTGTCAGCCGGCAACTGCATCTCAATAACAGGATGACGTCCTTCTTTTATCTCAATTACAAAGCTGTCATTAATATCTGGTTTGGTAAATTTGTTTTCTTTTGCAATGGTGGATAATGACTGAAAGCAATCGAGTTTCGAAATAATAGATGCGTTTAATTGCAATGTGGGTACAAAGGATAATATTTCCGTCAGTAGTTCCTGGAAGATACGGGTTTCAATAGTCAGAATTTTTTCTTCGGCTCCCAAAATCTTGTCTTCGTATTCTTTCAGTTCCTGCGTGATGTATCTTTCGGCATTGACAAGGGTTTGCTTGCGTATCCATTCCGGCGGGACTTTGTCTTTATGTGCATTTCTGACTTCTATGTAATAGCCAAAAACATTATTGAAACTGATTTTGAGCGATGGAATTCCGGTTCGCTGGCTTTCCCTGTTTTGGAGTTCGTTGAGGTATTCCTTACTGTTGAAATGTATGTTGCGTAAATCGTCGAGTTCTTCGCTGATACCGCTTTTAATTACATTTCCTTTGTTTATTACGACAGGACAGTCGGTGTTGATCTGATGGGAGATTTTATCTGATAATAGTTCGCATTCATTTAACTGTTCAATCAGCGAAAAAACAGGAGATTGCTTGTTGAACAGCAATTTGATTTTCTTAATGGCAATCAGTGCATTATTTATTTGTACCACATCTCTCGGGCCTGCTTTAGCAATAGAAACTTTTGAAATCAAACGTTCCAGGTCACCTATTTGTCTCAAGCTAATGATAAGTTCCTGTGTGATTTCATCGTGATTTGTAAAAAAATAAACAATCTGAAGACGACTCTGAATCTGGTGAATATCCTTAAGTGGAAAAGCGACCCAGCGCTTAAGCATACGGGAGCCCATCGGGGTTTGCGTTTTGTCGATGACTTCGATGAGTGTTTTAGCGTTTTCGTTAGGTGAATAGAGAAGTTCGAGGTTGCGCAAAGTAAATTTATCGATCCAAACGTATTCTTCGTGATACAGTCTTGAAATATGGCTGATATGTCTGAGCTTGTCGTGCTGCGTGGCTTCGAGATACTGTAAAATAGCACCACAGGAGGCAATCCCAACCGTAAAATCGCCAATGCCAAAACCTTTGAGTGAATTGACTTCGAAATGACGGTTTAATCTTTCATGAGCAGTATCAACAGTAAAATACCAGTCGTCAAGCTTATAAATGTAGTACTGCTGGCCTAACCACTGATGTATTTGTTCGTGTTGGCTGCGTTCGTAAAGAATTTCCTTTGGTTGAAAACTTTGAAGCAGTTTTTCTATCTGGTCTTCGGTTCCTTCGGTTGCCAAAAACTCACCGGTTGAAATATCTAGTAGGGCAATTCCAAAAAGTTTTTTTTCGGAATAAACAGCAGCAAGAAAATGATTTTCTTTGTTTGATAAAGCGTTTTCGTGCGTTACGATTCCGGGAGTGATGAGTTCTGTAACTCCTCTTTTTACAAGTGTTTTGGTGAGCTTTGGGTCTTCGAGCTGATCACATATTGCAACACGCTGACCGGCACGAACCAGTTTGGGCAGATAAGTGTCTAAAGCGTGATAGGGAAATCCAGCAAGCGGGGTTTCTGATGCGTAGCCGTTATTTCTGCTGGTAAGGGTAATTCCAAGAATTGCGGAAGTTTTAACAGCGTCATCCCCAAAGGTTTCGTAAA
>CAZDUU010000494.1:0-2362 GCA_964508675.1 uncultured Bacteroidales bacterium
GATGTAGTTGTTCTGCAAAAGCTTTATAAGCTGGAATAGAACCATCAGCTGCAGGTTATTGAACGATTGCTCCAAAGAAACTTTCGTCCAGATTTGCATTTTGGAAATCACCTTCTATTACTTCAATTTCAAAAGGAACAGCACGGGTATGGCTAACGGCCAAGGTTTGCGGAAAGATATTTTTATCAACAAAAAGTTTATTGGCATTACGTTTTACCGCATCGCGCGAACGGCTGTTGTACATCATAATCATAGCTTCTGCACCGGCTGTAGCTTCGTCAAGAAGTGATGCATTGGCAATGTCCATTTTGGTTAACTCAATGATTACAGTCTGAAAATTTAGCAAAGCTTCAAGACGACCTTGTGAAATTTCGGCCTGATAAGGAGTGTAAGATGTGTACCAGCTTGGATTTTCCAGAATATTACGTTGAATAACGGCGGGCATATGTGTTCCGTAATATCCCATTCCGATAAATGTCCGGAATAATTTATTTTTTGAAGCAATTTTTTTAATACGTTTTAAATATTCTGTTTCATTAATGGCAGGAGGTAACGTCATGTTTTTTTGACGACGGATAATATTGGGAACCGTTTTAGAAATTAACTCATCTAAACTGCTAACACCAATAGCTTTACACATTTCAACTACCTCTTCATTGCGAGGTCCTAAATGACGTGATTCAAATACATCTATTTCCATATTTGGCAAAAAATTATTAGTTTTACAACTTATTTTATGCGGTAAAGGTATAAAATATCCAATCAAAATATCCTAATTATGGTCATACATTTTAGTAATTTTTGAATACAACTATGAAAAGACTAATTGTTCTGTTATTATTTATTTCTGAAACCTTTATACTAAATGCTCAGAAAGATACCATCTGGCTTTTAAGCGGAGAGCCTTTGGTTACCTCTAACTTTAATCTGAATATTGAAGATGGTATATTAACCTATATGAACAAACGCAATAAATTGAAACAGATAGGTCTGGAATATGTTTTTTCAGTTGTGGACTCGAATAATAAAGAAAAAGTGGTTTTTGAATCAACCACAATAGGAAAGACCTATTTTACTATCGAGCAAATGAGGAGTTTTATTAAAGGCGAAAATGCTGCAAGCAAGAGCTTCCATTCACCATTTTCAACTATTTCAGGGATAGTTACAGGTGCCGGCTCAATTTATTTGTTACCGGTTGTGCTTCATCTAAATGTGTTTTTCTCACCGGTGATTCCGGCAACAAATTCAGCTGTTGTCGGTGCTTTTAATTATAAAGAAGAAAAAGTAAAAAAGAAATATCCCGATAAAGCTGATGATGTGTACTTTATTGCGGGATACAGGGAGTTAGCAACACAGAAAAGAATAAACAACAGTATTAAAGGTGGGATAATTGGTTTGGGATTGGGGATAGCAAGCGCAATTTTATTAAAGAACGTGGCAAAATAGTTATGACTAAAATTGAGTTTGAACGTTACAAATTAAAAAATGGGTTGACGGTTATTTTACATCATGATAAACAAACTCCATTAGCAGTCGTAAATGTATTGTATAAAGTAGGATCCAGAAACGAAGACTCTGAAAAAACAGGCTTTGCGCATCTTTTTGAACATCTGATGTTTAGTGGCTCTGCACATGCCAATGATTACGATACCATCGTAGAAAAGGCAGGGGGTGAGAATAATGCGTTTACCAACACTGATATTACAAATTATTACATTAATCTTCCGTCAAATAATATTGAAATAGCACTCTGGCTTGAATCAGACAGAATGTTTCTGTTGAATATAAACGAAAAATCGTTGGATGTTCAGCGAAAAGTTGTGGTAGAGGAGTTTAAACAAAGGTATCTGAATAAACCCTATGGAGATGTTCCTTTGTTTTTGCGTCCTTTATTATACAAAGTACATCCTTATCAGTGGCCTACCATCGGAAAGAAAACTGAACATATTGAACAGGCCACATTAGAAGATGTAAAATCATTTTATCAGACATGGTATGCTCCCAATAATGCTATACTTGTTGTTGGTGGTGATTTTGATTCAGAAACAATAAAAAATCAGATTGAAAAGTGGTTTGGTGATATTTCAAATCAGAATGAAGTGAACCAAACGTTGGCTTCCGAACCTGAAAAAACAGAAAGGTCCTTTTTACAGGTTGAAAGAAATGTCCCCTCTTCAGCATTGTATCTTTCCTTTTTAATGCCTGACCGATTACATCCGCATTATTATGCATACGATATGATATCGGATGTTTTGGGAAACGGAAAATCTTCGAGATTATATCATACATTGGTTCAGGAAAAAAAGATTTTTCAGGATATTTCCTGCTATATAGCCGGCTCAGCCGATAAAGGCTTTTTAAT
>CAZDUU010000495.1:0-2358 GCA_964508675.1 uncultured Bacteroidales bacterium
CAGGAAACCATTAGAACAAATGATGATTTAAAAGCCGTTTTGTTAAGATACTTCAACCCCATAGGAGCTCATCCATCTGGATTGATTGGCGAATTACCTATCGGCATTCCCAATAATCTTGTCCCCTACATTACACAAACAGCCGCAGGAATAAGAGACATTTTGCGAGTTTTCGGCGACGATTATGACACTCCTGACGGAACCTGTATTCGCGATTATATTCATGTGGTTGATTTGGCAAAAGCTCATATTTCGGCTCTTGAAAGAATTATGAACCACTTAAATGATGAGCCCTGCGAATTTTTTAATATTGGCACCGGCGAAGGCAATTCAGTTTTAGAAATTATTCAGGCTTTTGAAAAAGCTAGCGGAAAAAAACTGAATTACACAATTGACGACAGGCGCGATGGCGATGTTGAAAAAGTATGGGCAGACACAACTAAAGCCAATAAAATTCTGGGTTGGAAATCAGAAAAAACGATTGAAGATGCATTAAGAGATGCCTGGAACTGGGAAAAGAAATACAGAGGAATTGAATAAAACATTAAATATGAAGCATAAGAATATATTAATAACAGGTGGAGCCGGTTTTATAGGCTCACATGTGGTGCGTTTATTCGTTAATAATTATCCAGACTGCCATATCTATAATTTCGACAAACTGACTTATGCCGGGAATCTGGAAAATATCAAGGATATTGAAAACAAATCCAACTATACTTTCATAAAAGGTGACATTTGTGATGCAAAATTTGTCCAGAATATTTTTGAAAAATATAGTATTGACGGAGTCATACATCTGGCTGCAGAATCACATGTGGACAGATCCATCTCCAACCCCATGGAATTTATCCAAACAAATATTATCGGAACAGTAACGTTGTTGAATGTGGCAAAACATCTATGGAAAAATGATTTTAGCAATAAGCGCTTCTATCACATAAGCACTGACGAAGTATATGGCTCTCTGGGAAGCGATGGTTATTTCACCGAAAAAACAGCCTATGATCCACGCAGTCCTTATTCATCAAGCAAAGCAAGCAGCGACCATCTGGTTCGGGCATACTTTCACACATTTGGTTTACCCGTAGTCATATCAAACTGCTCAAACAACTACGGTCCAAATCAGTTTCCGGAAAAGCTTATCCCTCTTATGATTAGCAATATCAAAAACAATAAAGCGCTGCCTGTTTATGGTAAAGGGGAAAATGTTCGTGACTGGTTATACGTTGAGGACCATGCAAGAGCTATAGATGCTATTTTCCACAAAGGTAAAGTTGGCGAAACATATAATATCGGCGGCGAAAATGAGTGGCAAAACATCAAATTGGTTAAGAAGTTATGTGAAATTTTAGACCATAAACTAAATCGTACCACAGGGACCTCCGAACAACTTATAACTTATGTAAAAGATCGCGCCGGACACGACCTGCGTTATGCTATTGACTGCTCAAAAATAAAATCAGAACTAGGCTGGAAACAGGAAGTTGATTTTGAAACCGGTTTAAACAAAACTATTGACTGGTATCTTGAAAACCAGGAATGGTTAAATAATATACTTACCGGCGAATACGAAAAATACTATCAAAAACAATACAACGAAAGATAGATGCTCGATTCAATAGCCGTAGATATCCATTCACATATTTTACCCGGACTTGATGATGGTGTAAAAAATATCAGCGAGACCATTGAAGTATGTAAAAAAATGCAGGAGCTGGGGTATAAAAAAATGATTGTTACACCACACAATCAACATGGATGGTTTTATAATCCCGAAGAAAAAGTATATGAAGCACTGAATAAAGTTAATGTTGCTCTTTCTGTTCACAGAATTCAGCTTAAATTGTCAGTAGCTTCCGAATATTACCTCGACCAAACTTTTATTAATGGAATAAAGAAAAAAGACGTACTTGTTTTTGGAAATCAATACGTTTTATTTGAATTATCACCTTTTATTTTAAGCAAAACTCTTTGGGAAGATATTCAAACCATATTTGATAATGGTTATACTCCGGTTATGGCTCATCCCGAACGATATATTTACTTCTATAATTATAAAGAAAAGTACCACCAGCTTCATGAAATGGGAGTTAAATTACAATTAAATCTGGTTTCGCTCTCACCAGGAGTGTCAAAAGAATTACGTTGTAATGCAGAGTATCTTATCAACAACAAATTAGTTAGTTTCTGCGGTAGCGACAGCCATTCCATGAAAAATCCAACCATCATCTCAACATTGAGCATCTCAACACCTTACCTAGAAAAATTAATTCAAATGAATAATTTACTAAATAGTAGTTTACTTTAGTTAAATTTAACCTTAAAAATTAATTTTCTGCATAAATTCTATGCTTA
>CAZDUU010000496.1:0-2334 GCA_964508675.1 uncultured Bacteroidales bacterium
CTTGAAAACAATAATGTAGTTTCGATGGAAACGGCAATCAATAAAATTCCGGGTGTAGATGTAACGGGCGACCAGCCGAGTATTCGCGGAGGAAGTGGTTATAGCTATGGTGCAGGAAGTCGCGTGCTTCTGTTGGTGGACGATATGCCTATGATTTCACCAGATGCCGGTGATATTAAATGGAATTTCCTTCCGGTTGAAAATGTATCACAGATAGAAGTCATTAAAGGTGCAGCTTCGGCCTTATTTGGCTCATCTGCATTAAATGGTGTAATAAATGTTCGTACAGCCTATCCTAAGTTTGAACCGGAAACTAAAGTTACCATATACAACGGTATGTATATGAACCCCAAACGCAAAGAATTGAAATGGTGGGGACAAACACAACCTTTGTTTGTGGGTTCAAATCTTTTTCATATGCAGCGCTATAAAAATCTTGATTTAGTATTAGGTGTAAGCGGCTATAGCGATAATGGATATCGTCAGTACGAAACAGAAGAACGCATCCGCGGAAACTTCAATTTGCGCTATCGTTTCCCTAAGAAAGAAGGCTGGGCTGTGGGTTTAAACGGTAATTTTATGAATATGGACAAAACCGAATTTTTCTTATGGCAAAATGCGGATGCAGGTGCATGGAAACAGGATTCCAACTCTGTTACAAGAAACATAGGGACCAGAATAAATATCGATCCTTACTTTAATTTTTATACTTCCGAAAAAAGCAAACACAGTATTCGTACGCGCTATTTCTATGTAAAAAACAGGGTTCCGGGCGATACGGCAAAAGATAGTAATTCGGGATTGTATTATGTGGAGTATATGTACCAGCGTCAGTTTAACGAAGACTTTACCATGAACCTGGGTGCATTAAATGTTTACAGTGATATTAAAGGAAAATTATTCAGCAACCACAATTCGACCAATATTGCATTGTACGGGCAGGTGGATAAGAAAATCAAGAAATTTAATTTGTCGGCAGGTTTAAGAGCAGAATATTTCAGAATAGATAAAACCGAAACTAAATCGGTGATTAACGGAGATACCATCAAAGATATTCCGATTCAGCCAGTGGCACGCGTCGGAGTAAATTACCAGATGGCCGAGCATACGTTTATCAGGGGTTCTTTTGGCCAAGGATATCGTTTCCCGTCCATAGCCGAAAAATATACTTATACCAGTGTCGGGGCTTTGAATATTTTTCCAAATCCAGAGTTGAAGCCGGAAACAGGCTGGAGTGCTGAAATAGGAGTAAAACAGGGAATAAAGATATCCAATTGGAATGGATATATTGATGCATCCGGTTTTTGGCAGGAGTACAGCAAAATGATGGAATACAGTTTTGGTTTTTATG
This sequence comes from uncultured Bacteroidales bacterium, assembly GCA_964508675.1. Lineage (GTDB taxonomy): Bacteria > Bacteroidota > Bacteroidia > Bacteroidales > GWA2-32-17 > Ch61. Next base: position 1,352 of record CAZDUU010000496.1, read on the forward strand.
ATCCAAAAACCTATAAAGCATTGGATATTCATAATCCAGATGATTTAGCCATTATTGCAATATATGGATACAAAGCCTTGGGTTTTCAATCGCAAAATATCGGACACGCAAAAATTACCGGATTTGACATTACTTTTACCGGCATGGGAACCTTTTTCGGCATTCCGGCAACACTTCTGTGTGGATATACTTACACAAATCCCATTGATTTGAATGAGCAGGATTCTTCCAAAAGCACATCCTCAGATATGTTGAAATACCGTTATTATCATTCGGTAAAAGCTGATTTTCAATTGGACTTTAAGAGAATTTCAACCGGCGTAAGCATGATTTACCAGAGCAATATGGTCAACATTGACAAAGCTTTTGAAGACCTTACCGGTGATGGCCCGGGAGTTGGAATAGAGCTCTTGCCCGGTTTATACGACTATAGAAAAAAACATGATAAAGGCTATATGGTTTTTGATTATAGGATTTCGTGGAACATCAATCCACAAAGCAAACTGTCACTGGTAGTGAAAAATATTCTGAATGAGGAATATATGGGACGTCCCGGCGATATTCGCCCACCGAGAAATGTGTCGTTACAGTATATTTTATCTTTATAAAAAGCTATCTTTGCACAAAAAAACTGATGGCTAAGGACGAACGTTTAATTCTGGTTTGCAACGACGATGGTTATTTTGCAAAAGGCATTGCCTCGTTGATAGAAGTTGTGCGCCCTCTGGGAAAAGTGGTAGTGGTTGCTCCCGAAAAAGGGGAGTCAGGTAAATCGCATTCTATTACCATGACGACACCTCTCAGGCTGAATTTGCTAAAAGACGAAGAAAAACTTAAAATATATTCCTGCTCGGGAACGCCGGTAGATGCTTTAAAACTGGCGTTACATTCTGTGTTGGAAAGAAAACCCGATTTAGTGGTTTCCGGTATCAATCATGGGAGCAATTCATCCATCAGTGTTATTTATTCGGGCACTATGGGAG
>CAZDUU010000497.1:0-2333 GCA_964508675.1 uncultured Bacteroidales bacterium
ATAATTGGGCTGGTTTGCAACTATTCCAACCGGCATTCCATTAAAACGTGCGAAAGAAGTTACAATATTCGGCGCATAATCACGCTGAACTTCCAATATTTCCCCATGGTCAACAACTGCATATAACACATCTTTTACATCATATGGTTTATTGGGGTTATCAGGAATTATTTCATTTAATCCTTCTTCTATTCTATCAATAGGATCATCGCAAGGATGTACAGGAGGATCTTCTAAATTATTCTGGGGCAAATAGCTCATCAGCTTACGAATTAAAAGTAAACCTTCTTCTTCAGTTTGTGCTAAAAAGTGAGCAACGCCCGATTTTGAAGCATGTACTTTTGGTCCACCAAGTTGATCTGTTGTAACATCTTCGCCTGTTACTGTTTTAACAACTTTAGGTCCTGTTACGAACATGTAACTGGTACTTTGTGACATAATAATAAAGTCTGTTAATGCCGGAGAGTACACTGCACCGCCTGCACAAGGTCCAAATATGGCAGAAATCTGGGGCACAAGACCAGAAGCTAAAATGTTGCGTTCAAAAATATCGGCATATCCGCCTAAACTCTTTACACCTTCCTGAATACGTGCACCGCCACTATCGTTGATACCAATGATCGGAGCTCCTACTTTCATTGCCTGATCCATTATTTTACAAATCTTGGCTGCATACATTTCAGATAATGATCCGCCAAAAACAGTAAAATCCTGTGAAAAGACATAAACCAGTCTTCCGTCAATAGTTCCATAACCTGTAACAACTCCATCAGACAAATATTGTTCTTTGTCTAATCCGAAATCGATACAACGGTGAGAAACAAACATATCAAATTCTTCGAAACTTCCTTCGTCAAGTAAAATTTCAATACGTTCGCGTGCTGTTAATTTTCCTTTTTTGTGTTGAGCTTCAATTCTTTTTTCACCGCCCCCTTTACGAGCTTTATCTCTCAGCTCAAGCAATTCTTTAATTTTATCCTGAATACTTGCCATGATGATTATTTATTTTGTTTATTTTCACAAATTTCCATTAATACTCCGCCTGTCGATTTTGGATGTAAAAAAGCAATATCCAACCCTTCAGCACCCTTTCTTGGTTGAGCATCGATAAGTTTTACTTCTTTGCCGGCAAGTTCGTTTAATTGATTTTCAATATTTTTTACAGAAAATGCCATATGATGAATACCCTCTCCCTTTTTTTCAATAAATTTTCCTATCGGACCTTCAGGATCTGTTGATTCTAAAAGTTCAATTTTTGTCTGTCCAACCATAAAAAAAGCTGTTTTAACCTTCTGATCTTTAACCTCTTCTACCGCATAACACTTTAATCCAAGCTTATTTTCATAGAATTTAATAGCTTCTTCAAGATTTTGAACCGCTATTCCAATGTGTTCAATATGAGTAATTTCCATAATATTTTATAGTTTTCTGCAAATATAAGTGTAAGAGGTTGTATTTTGGAATGATTTTTTACTAAAAAAAAATGTTTTATAACAAGTACTTTGAATGTAAATTTTATCTATCTTTGCTCAACTTAGAAAAAGTAGGTACTTATGAAAAGAATCAGTTTATTTGCATTAATTTTAACGGGATTACTGGCATGTCAACCTAAAGACAAACAATCTCCACTTATTTTTCTTAAAGGTGATAATCCCATGAAAGTTAGCTTAAATAAAAATTTCAAGGACCCGGGAGCATATGCTGACGACAATAAAGATAAAGACATTACAAATAAACTTACAATGACTCATAATGTTCCAATCAATGGACCAGCAAATGGTGAAGGAACAACTAAAGATACAGGCTCATTTTCTGTTATCTGGACATGTAAGGATGCTGCCGGCAATACAGGTACTGCAACAAGAACAGTCAATGTTGCAAATGATGCGCGAATTTACCAGACCAGATATGAATTAATTGTCAACGCTACTGTAGCTAACATTTTTCATGATACAACTATTGCTTCAATAGACTTAACGGTAGATTCAAGAACAAATATGAAAATCTGGTTCCCTAAAATGGCTGGTAAAAGTACATACCGTGCATATGGTATGATTTCGTGGGACACAACTGACAGTTATTATCATGTTACAGTTCCTAAGCAATACTACAGAAGAGATGAAAACAATGTAAAATTCTTATATTTGCTTTCCAATGAAGATTTAGCTTCGATGGTAACCGCAAGTAAGATATTAGACAGTATTGATCCCAGTATCGATTTAAAATATAAGGTTTATAAATATCGCTATAATGGAGGTGTTGGTACTGTTTTATATAATGACACACTGTGGGATGTATATAAAGATGATGTTATTTACGACCATTACGAACGT
>CAZDUU010000498.1:0-2328 GCA_964508675.1 uncultured Bacteroidales bacterium
TGCAAACGTTCACGTTTTGATAAGTTATCAAATGTACCATCATTAAACATTTGGTCGATGCTGGTCATTTTTTTAACAGCTTTACGAATAGTCGGGAAATTGGTTAATAAACCACCAGGCCAACGTTCAGTAACGTAAGGCATATTGATGTTGGTAACTTTTTCTGCAACAATTTCTTTAGCTTGTTTTTTTGTAGCTACGAATAAAATTTTTCTGCCTGATTTAGCAATCTGTTTTGCAACATTGCTTGCTTCTTCAAGTTTAGCCTGAGTTTTGTAAAGGTCGATCAGGTGGATACCATTTTTCTCCATAAAAATGAATGGAGCCATAGCTGGATTCCATTTACGTTTCAGGTGTCCGAAATGTACTCCGGCTTCTAACAGTTGTTCAAATGTAACTTTTGACATTTTTTGTAATTATTTAATTAGTTAATAAATGCAATTGGCAAGTAGTCCCTTGCGGAAGTCTTGCCAATTTGAATATTTTGAATGTAATATTTCTAAAAACATTAACGTTTACTGAATTGGAAGCGTTTGCGGGCTTTTTTCTGTCCGGGTTTCTTACGTTCAACTTCGCGTGGGTCACGTGTCATGAGTCCCTGAGCCTTTAATGCGTGTTTGTAGGTTTCGTCTATTTCAACGAGAGCACGAGAAATAGCGTGACGTAATGCTTCAGCTTGTCCTTTTACACCACCACCTTCAATATTAGCTTTGATATCGTATTTCTTTTCGAGTTGTAATATTTTAAAGGGTTGAAGTACTATATTCTGCAAAATTTCACTGGGAAAATATACTTTGTAATCACGGTCGTTAACCATAATTTTTCCATCACCTTCGCTCAGATAGATGCGTGAAACTGCTGCTTTTCTTCTTCCTACGGTGTTAATTTTTTCCATATCTATTATTTAATTTTATCAATTGTAATGGTAGTTGGTTTTTGAGCATCGTGTGGATGGCTGTTTCCAACATATACAAATAAGTTTGTAATAAGACGACGTGAAAGTCTGTTACGTGGAAGCATTCCTTTTACGGCATGTTCAATCACCTTGGTAGGATCTTTTTTCATCCACATTTCGGGGCTTTCAATACGTTGACCACCAGGAAATCCTGTATGGCGGAAGTAACGTTTGTCTTCCATTTTATTTCCGGTAAATAATACCTTTTCTGCATTGATTACAATAACGTTGTCACCACCATCAACATGAGGAGTGAAACTTGCTTTATGCTTACCGCGCAATATCATGGCGATAGCTGACGAAAGACGACCTACCGTTTGGTCGGTGGCGTCGATTAATATCCACTTCTTGTCAGCTGTTTCTTTGTTCAAAGAAATTGTTTTGTAGCTTAATGTGTCCACTTTTTTATTCTTTTAGTTACCCTTAAAATACGGACTGCAAAGATACATATTTTTTTCTTATGCAAAACAAGTTAACAGATTTTTTTTGATAATTTTTTTTCACGCCGCATTATTTATTCAGAAACCAGTAGTTAAACCAGTTTTCCATCACCAAAATTTTCCATAAACGCCAAAAATCATTATTATTCAAATAATTGTCTATTGCCGACTGGTTTATGTAGCCTTCTTTAGCCAAGTTAGATTTTGACAGCCTTTGATTATAAAACGATTTTTGTTCATAAAAACGATCGGGGCCGACAAAACCTTGTTTTTTTAGTTTTAAAATAGTATCGTCAAGCTTTTCTTTCAGGATATTCTGAAGAATAAATTTTTGCTCATCTTGTTTAAAGTAAACTGAAGGATGCAAAGAAAACATAAATTCAATCAGCTCGTGATTCAGGAATGGAACTCTGACTTCCAGTGTATGGGCCATACTTGCCCTGTCAACTTTAGTGAGAACCAGTTCGGGTAAGAAGGTTTTCAAATCGAGATATTGTAATGCTTTCAGCGGATGAACGTCACTTTTATAATGCTTTCTGTAAAAATAAAAAACATCATCATTTATATTTTTGCAATGTTCAGGAGTCAGGAGTGTTTGAAGCTGTTCCCTGTCGAATAAACCCATAGCCATTGCCTGGGCATAGTAATTAACCAGAACATCATTTTTGAAAGGCTTAACCAGAGAATAAAACATTTTATTCTTCATCATATTTTTATGCCAGGTGTATCCGGCAAAAATCTCATCGCCCCCCTCGCCCGACAAAACGGTTCTGACAGAAGCCGATGCAAAACGGCTTATTTCATAAGTCGGAACAATGGAAATATCGGCAATTGGTTCGTCATAGTTAAAAGCAGAAGTATCAAACTTATCACATTCAAAACCCAGTCCGGGTAAAGGTGCAGGACGTGTAACCGCGCCATTATTCCTTGTAC
>CAZDUU010000499.1:0-2326 GCA_964508675.1 uncultured Bacteroidales bacterium
TGATATTGCAACTTCATTAACGGCATATTCTGCTACAAGCTATGTAGCAGGAATTTTAAAAAGAGCTGTTACAACTGCTAACTACATTTTTCCCGTTGGTGTTTCAAACAGCATTTTGAAGAAATACCGTCCGTTGACTTTAAATCTTACAAATACAACCGGAACATCATGGATATTGGTTAATGAAGATAGTATTGCCAATGCAGGAACTTACTATGCTTCACATTGGACAAAAATACAGCCCGATGCAGGAAATCCTGCAGGAACTGCACAGTTTAATTATAATTTAAGCCTCGATTTTGCTTCGGGAATGCAGGAATGTATGATTTCTGCCATGCGCGGAACAGTTCCACCCAATCCATCATGGAATTATGTATTAACGACAACAACTCCGGCAAGCGGTGCAAATAGCGGAACTATTAGTGCTACGTTGCCTGCAACTTATTCTCCCTATGCATTTATGCTTGGAGAGCCTGCTCCTGTCGCTACTAATCCTACAATATGCGATGGCAATACAGCAACTGTAAATGTAACATCACCAACTGGTTATGGAAATTTTTATTGGTATGCAGCATCAACAGGCGGAAGTTCGTTTAATACAGGAACTTCTTACACTACTCCGGTTTTAACAGACACAACTTCTTATTATATTGCCTTTTTCAACCCGCAATGTACCGGACATCGCTATCAGGCTACAGTAAATGTAAATGATATTCCTTCCTCTTCATTTCTGGTTACAAATCCTGTTTGCAGTGGAAACAACGGGACTATTTCTTATTCAGGAACTCCCATAAGCGGAGCTGCTTATACATGGAATTTTAATGGTGCAACTGCTACTCCCGGAACAGGCGAAGGACCTCATACAATTTCAGGAACTGCAGGAAATACCTACAATGTTAGTTTACAGGTGAGTGCCAATGGATGTACTTCAACTCAAAATTCTCAGACAATAACGTTTCCGACATTACTTTCTTCCAATATTTCAAAGACTGATGCTGCTTGTGGAAACAGCAATGGAAGTGCAACCGTAAATATTTCTGGAGGAATTAGTCCTTATACAATTCTTTGGAGCAATAACCAGACAACGTCAACTATTTCAAATCTGGCAGCCGGAAGTTACTCTGTTACTATTACAGATAATTTTGGTTGTACACAGGTTTCTTCAACTACCATAAGCAATATCGGGGCACCTGCCATTACTGCAAATGTGATGAATAATGTTTTATGCTTTGGACTTCATAATGGGAAAGCAGCATTTACCGCGACCGGAACAGGTACTCTAAATTATATTTGGTCAAATGGTGTGAGTGGAAGCAATACAAATAATGTTGTTTCTGTTATTGATACTTTAAGCGCAGGAACTTATTTTATTACGGTTACTGATCAGAATAGCTGCCAGTCTGTGGAAACCATAACTATAACCCAACCAACTGTTTTAAATCCGGCTTATTTATCAAATAATATTACCTGTTACGGTTTAACTAATGGAAGCATCAGCATGCAGGTTACCGGTGGAACTCCAAATTATTCGTATAACTGGGAACATGGCTCCACTCAGGCAAACCAAACATTATTAGCTGCAGGTACATATGCTGTAACGGTTACAGATGCTCATAGTTGTACAGCAACTCAGCAGATAACCATCAGTCAGCCGGATAGTATTCAGATTACAGCTGTTATTGTTGATGTTACATGTTTTGGCGAAAACGACGGAATAATACAAACCTCTGTTATTGGTGGAACCCAGCCATATACGTACCAATGGAATAATGGAGATACTACTGCGACAATAGATAGTTTAAGTTCAGGAAACTTTGTTCTGAATTTAATCGATGCAAATGGATGTGGTTCAGGATATATAGGTTCCATTACTCAACCATTACCATTAAATGTCAATATTCAGTCATTCCCGGTTACGTGTTTTGGATATAATGATGGAAGTATCCTTACAACAGTTAACGGTGGTACACAACCATATCAATATTTATGGACAAACGCTTCAACAAATTCAAGTATAATGGCTGAAGGATCCGGAAATTACGAAGTGACTATTACTGACGACCATGGCTGTACTGCTGTGGCAAGCGAAGTGATTTCTGAACCATTGCCATTGATTGCAACTTTGAGCTCAAATTCAGTAACTTGCAATGGTTTGAATAATGGTTCTGTTAATGCTAATATTCAAGGTGGAGTAAGTCCTTATAGTCTTTTATGGAGCAATGGAAGCAATTTAAATCCATTGCAAAATATTCCCGGTGGAAATTATAGTGTTACCATTACCGATGAAAATACCTGTACTACAGTTGAAAGTGTTGTTGTAAGCGAA
>CAZDUU010000500.1:0-2325 GCA_964508675.1 uncultured Bacteroidales bacterium
TAAAGTGAATACTTTAAATAGCCATTATTACTGATAAATCGTTCGGATAAATCATTAATCACCGCATATTTTAAAGCAAATCTGGCAACATATAGGTTCATTTCCATGAAAGTTTTAGCTATTGTTTCTATTCTGTTTGAAGCCGGATAGAAACCGTCATTTGCATTACCTGACTCAGGTGACCATGCAATAATCTTAGGTTTTGAAGTCTGCTCTCCATAAAACCAATCAAAAGACCCGCCATTTGCATTATAGCCAACCCCTTCCATTGGTGTACCATAAAAGAAACCGTTCATTTGAGTCATTAGGTCAGAATAAGCTTGAAATGTAGTATTATCCGGCGTTACTGCATTTGTATAGCCCCATGGATAAAGAAGGACATTGCTATAGCAATGATAATCAATTATCAGCTTAAATTGTTTTAATTCACAGAAAGCTTTCATTGCTTGTGTTTCAGCTTCAGAAAATCCTGATGTTCCCCGGTAAGTATCTGACTCAATATTTGTAGATGATCCAATATTGTCATATCCCCACATATACCCATAATTACGATTTAAATCTATTCCATAGTTTGAAGCACCGGTCTGCCGGCAGTTCTTTCTATGAAGCCCGCCTCCGTTAGGATTCGTAATTGTATTTAATGCATATCCGTCTGGATTAACACAGGGAACAAAATATTGTTCAAGGTTATCGACTAAATACTTCGCACTTGAATCAGTCTGATAATTTTCCAGCAAATAGTACATATAGTAAAACAATTGCTGCATTCCCATGGGTTCTCTGGCATGAGTCAGTGCAGAATATAATATTTTAGGCTCACTTTCATTAGTCTGAGCATTATCTGAAATTTTCACATACCAAAGTTTTCTTCCTTCAATAGTAGTAGTTGACAACTCCTGTCTAATGCTCACTAATTGAGGAAATCTTTGGTGCATACTATCCAATTCGTCCATTATTTCCTGATATGAGTAGTATCCTCCTACTGAACCTAAAGAAAAATAATGTGGGACAGGATATTTATCGGCAAAACAAGAAGCATTTTTTATGTCTTTTTTTTTATGAGATGACGAATCCTGAACCGCACTATTTCGATCCTTATAATACTTTGACATATCATCAATTAATACCTCAACCTTATAACCTGCTGTTTTTAACTTTTCAATATCATTTTGGCAGTATTCGCCCACTATGTATTCATACTTTTTCAAATAGACACCATCAATTGCAATCCCTAAAGCAGAAATATTCGCAATATCTTCCTTTTGACTGATGTATATTTTCACTTTGCTATAAACAGGCTTTTGAGCGTAAGTCGTTAAACTACTTAAAATTATAGTAAAACCAATTAGAATTCCAATTAAAGTTCTCATAGGAAAAAAGTTTGGTTTAAAAATAGAAAATCTTTTTGTTTAAAAGAAAATCATTGAAGCAATGGTATTTTTTTTCAGATTAAAAATCCATATGTTTGCTGAAATTAATTTTATGAAGGCACTTTTAATTTTGCTAACAGGGTTAGCGTTACTTTTCACAAACTACTCTTTTTCTCAAAGCGATGAATTCAAGCCATTTACAGAAGATACTGCAAACAATTCGTCAGAGGAATTCACTGAGTTTAAAGAGTTCGATAATGACACGTCAAAAACCTGTAAAAATGATTGTGCAACCTGTCCTTATGCAAATTTAGAACAAACTGATCAAAACATTGATTTTTCTTGGGGAAGCACCATGTTCATAACAATTATCGCATTAGGATTAACTATGATTGCCGGCTTTTTAGTTCGTTTCAAAAAAACCAGGAATCTCAGATTTATATTTTTATTGATAGGTCTTGGATTTTTTGGATTTTATAATGGTGCATGTCCTTGTATGATAAGCAGTTTTGAGAACACTGTATTATTTTTGAGAGGTATTGAAATTGACTGGACTTCAATGCTTTGGTTTTTAGGATTAATTCCACTTACTTATATTTTTGGCAGAGTATGGTGTGGATGGGTATGCCATATGGGAGCCTTGCAGGAATTTTTATTCAAACCAAGGACTTTGGTCTGGTTAAAATCTGAAAAAACAGCTAAGATTATTAAAATTGTTCGTTATGCTTTAATATCAGCTCTGGTAATTCAGCTTTTAATAATGGGTGAAATTTTTTGGTGTAAAATAGATCCGTTTAAAGCAATTTTCAATATAAGCTTAAACTATAACTACGAGATAATAAGTGCAATACTGGTTGCTTTATTGCTTATCACCTCTATTTTTTCCTATCGGCCATTTTGCAGGGCGGTTTGTCCAATCGGAATCAGATTAGGCTGGGTAAGCGCAATACCTGGT
>CAZDUU010000501.1:0-2324 GCA_964508675.1 uncultured Bacteroidales bacterium
CGCCTCTCTTGTATAAGGGCTATACTTTTATTTCTTAAGTAATTATAATATTTGCATTAGACTAAGTGCTGAAATAACTTACTTATTTTCAGCTATTTTTTTTATCACTTCGTACATTTTATTTTCATCCCCTTCGGCATAGGTAGTATGCTGTTCAACAATGTTTCCTTTTCCATCGATAATAAATACATGAGGAACATTGATCACATTCATTGCACGTTTAAAATCGCTGTTGGGATCTAATAGCACATTATATTCCCAACCTTTTGCATTAACAAATGGAGCAACACGGCTCAAGCTTTTTGCATCATCAATAGAAACGGCATAGATAACGACTCCGGTCTCTTTTTGCCAATCTGCATATTTATCTGCAATCGCATTTAATTCCATAACACATGGTTTGCACCACGTAGCCCAGAAATCAATAATAATAGGTTTGCCTTCGTTTTTGATATCCGAAGTATTGAACTTTTTACCGTCAATGGTTTTTACTTCGACAGATGGAATACTAAAATTACCTGTTTGGGCAAATGAAAAACCAAAGCTTAACACGAACAGAAAAGCAAAAATAGTTGTCTTCATATTTATAAAATTTACGTTCATAACCCTTTAATAATAAAAAATCTTAATCCGGACAAAGATTGTTCCGGATTAAGATTTTACTTTATAAACACTATCTTGATAATACAATATTCTTAGTAACAGTATTATTGTTGTTGGTAATTCTTACAATATAACTTCCGTTCGATAATTCGCCTAAATCCAATAATTCTCTGTTTGAAGTAATGTCTTTGGAGAACATAACCTGACCTAATAAATCAACTACTTCAAGTTTTGAATTTTCAGCATTAGTAACATATAAATTACCCATTGAAGGATTCGGGAAAATTGAAATTTGTGACATTAAGTTATCATCCATACCACTTACACCTGTAATATTAATATCATCAACATAAGCATCGTTGCCATAACCACTGGTTGCACGGAAACGAATCATAATATTAGTCATTCCCTGATATGCAGATAAATCAACCGTTTCCTGTCTCCAATCACTTGAGGAAGGAACGTATTCACTGGTAGTAACGGCTGTATTTGTTGCAAGGCTAGCACCTGATTTCATCCATTTCTGGGTCCAAGTCTGACCACAGTTAGGTGATACATCAACTTCTAATTTGTCTGAATAGGAAGTGCTGTATCTTCTGTGAGCTAACCAGAATGTTAAAGAAGGACTTGTATAGTTTGTAAAATCTACCATCGGGAGTTTAAAGTCATCAATACTTCCTGAAGAAATGTTATAAAATTCCATATATATAGAACCAGCTGCAGTATGTCCTGAAGTTGAACTTCTCAACCAGTTGTATCCGTCAGCTGAAACATCAACGACATCATATCCTGATGGAGGGAATGTTGAGCTGCTAAAATCCTGATTTAGTGGAACAGTTGTTGGAGTCAATATTACGTTAAATGTTTTTGAAACAGAATTATTTGCGATATTTTCGTCTGTATTTCCATTGGGATCAGTAATTGAAACGGTTACTGTATGTGATCCTTCTGCTAATCCTGTAATTGGATTTAAACTGAGGGTTGCTGTTTCATACATACCGAGGTTTCCAGTCCAAGGGATAGTTTGAACAACATTTCCATCCATACTAACATTTATTGTGCAAGAGGTCAAAGCTACTGTTCCATAATTTTGTATCATTGCGGTAGGAGAAACTGTTCCAACACAATATATCATACTTGGTGCTGAAACAGAAAATGCTTTTACATCATTAACTGTAGTTGTAAGTGGGGCACAAGTTGAGTTTGCATAAGCATAATGCTGTGCAGCTGTCTTTTGTCCTGATTCATAGATGGTTCTATCCGGGCAAACCGTGTAAACTGTTGGGAAATAAGCAATGTTGTAATCAGAAACTACTGATGCGCCATTACCTGTAGGAGCAGCACATGTCAGAAACATAGGGAAATTAACGCCTGAAGTCCAGTTACCCTGTGTTCCACTTGAATTGTCACAAGTTGAGGTAAGGCCTTGCAAACAAGCCAAATTACTTTGATCGCCTTCTATAAAGAAAACCATCATGGATTGATTGACAGTACCCGAAGGACCATAAGAATTATAAATAGTTTCCAAAGCTCCGCTGGTGTGGTAGCTCCAGCATGGGCTACACCATACTGCCGAAAAGTCAATAACAACTTTTTTACCCTGATTGGTATAATCATACAAAGAGTATGTGCTACCATTTATGTCTTTCAGAGTCCAGTTGGGTGCAATAGTTCCACCAGGCAATTGTGCCCATGCATTATTGACTAACCCCATGATATCT
>CAZDUU010000502.1:0-2316 GCA_964508675.1 uncultured Bacteroidales bacterium
TACTTCTAATGTTTTTTCCTGTTTGAATATGCGTATAAACATCTGAAAATCTTTCAGATCCAGTTTCGAAGCCATCAGCAGCATTTCAACATTGGAGAGCTTTTCTTTATATGCGGTTTTTACACGCTCAAAAGCTTTTTGTTTGTCGAGAAAAGTCTGGGCATTTGTCATGCTCATGCCGGTTATAAAGCAGGTTAAAATTAAAAATACTCTCATTATAATAGAATGAAGGGTTCGTCTTTCATAAAGATTACAAAAGGAATCACTTTCGTCGGTTCTTCATCGTTAAAATCATATTTAACGGGGGCCATACCGATTACATCTTTTCTTATGGAGAAATTGTCGGGATTGTAATACCAGTTTTCAATAAAAAGAATGCTTCCGTAACTGGTATATGGCATATACAATGTTGAATCGCTTATTTCAAGACGCTGTTCGAGTTCCTTTTTATTCATTTCCTTAGCTGTAAAAGGGTTATAAACTTTTACTTTTCCACCTAAGGCTTTATCAATAATAAGGCGGGCAAATCTGCTTTTATTCAATGAGAAGTTAGGGGTGACAGAGTCTTCGAAAGGGAATTCGTATATCATATGCTTTGCCAAAAGCTTTTCGGCTGAGCTGCATTCACATTTTACTTTACCTGCCAGTTTTTTAACGTTCCGCTCTTTTTCGGTTTTAACAGGAGCCCAGTAAATCAGGTTTTTCTGAAAATTCAACGTCTGATTGGTATCTAACGACCATGTTTCGTAGAAATAAATGTCGTTAAACTGCGTGGTATCAAAAATCTGGTTTTTATTATTTTGCAAAAGATTAATCCAGCTATCTTTTTCGAGTTTGTGGAAAGTAGTATCTTCGAATATAGGGCTATACAAAGTCAACTTATTTTGCAAAACCTGATAAAAAAGGTCAGAAACAAATCTTCTGATTCCAATGGCAGGTTTCCAAGGGCTTGCATTCAGAACAGAATCGGAAAACAGTGTAGAAACATAGACCTTTTTTTCGAGCAAAAGATTATCACTGCTTTTAATTTCTACACTCTTCACAGAATTGTTCTGGCAGGCGCCTAAAATTAAAAGCAAAAATAAAAAAAAACCTAAGCGGTACATTTTATCGGTTTTTTGGCACAATACTCATTACCGGAACATCGAAATTATGGATAATTTCTTTGGCTAATGAACCTACAAAATATTTGATAACTTCTGTTTCCTGCTGAGTCATAATAATAATAAGGTCGGCTTCAACTTTGTGCGAAAAATCGAGCAAAGCGTTGCACATATTTTCATTGCCCGATTCGCTTGAGATAAAGTTCTGTGTGCACTCTACACCATTGGCTTTAATATAGTTGCTAACCTGTTCAAGTTGCATTTTAAGACGGTTCATGATGTAAGTGTCGCTGGTTGTGTTGACCGTAACGGCATGTACAACAGAATTGAAATATTTGGCAAAGTGAATGGCGTTGGTCACTTTTTCGCGTGTTTCTTTGGTAAGGTCGAGCGGAAGTACAATATTTTTACAACCGGCGCGATGATGTTTCCCTTTGATGGTGATAACAGGAAAGTTGGCTTCCCGTATTATTTTCAAAGCATTGCTTCCAACTACCTTCTGCTTAATATCGGTAGAACCTGTAGTTCCAACGATGAGAAATTTTACATTCAGTTTTTCTGCAGTATTGATAATGGTTTCAACAAGTTTTCCTTTTTCAACCATCGGAGTAACCTTAATACCCGATTTTTGTTCAATAAATCCGGCAAATTCCGTAAGTTTTACTTTTAATTTTTCTTCAAAATCGCCTTGTTCTTTTTTATTGAATAAGCCCCAGAGAGCATTATTTTCAGTTATTACGTGCAGAATATAGATTTCTGCATTTACCATTCGGGCAATATTGTACGACTGATCGAGTGCTATTAATGACTGTTCGCCAAAATCAACCGGTACTAAAATTTTATTTTCACGTATTTCCATATCTTCTTGATTTTACTCTTTACAAAAATAAGACTTTCCTTTGAATTATTTTCAAAAAAAATAGGTTTATTCAATTTTTCGGGCCTGAGCTACTTTTTCTTTTAACAATGCCAGTTTCAGCACATCCTGAATGTTTTTTACATAGTTAAATTTCAACCCCTTGAGATAAATTTCAGGAATTTCTTCGACATTTTTCCGGTTTTCTTCCGATAAAATTATTTCTTTGTTATTAGCTCTCTTAGCTGCCAGAATTTTTTCCTTTGTTCCGCCAACAGGAAGCCCTTTTCCGCGAAGGGTAATTTCACTGGTCATGGTAATGCTAGATTTTACTTTGCGATTTGTGTATGCGGAAGT
>CAZDUU010000503.1:0-2311 GCA_964508675.1 uncultured Bacteroidales bacterium
ATTCTTAATATGTATAAAGTTACTAAAGCTGAAGTTGTAAAAAAACTAAAAGAAGCTTTCTAAACATTTATTAATAATGAAAAATATAAAAGCAGTTATCAAAGGTGTTGGAGCATATGTTCCAGAATATATTTTGACTAACGAAGAGCTTAGCAAAATGGTAGATACAACCGATGAGTGGATTATGACACGCATTGGAATAAAAGAACGTCATATTTTAAAAGAACAGGGCAAAGGTGCCAGCGATTTAGGAACAGAAGCTGTTAAAAATCTTCTTGCAAAAACAAATACAAGTCCTGATGATATTGACTTACTTATTTGTGCTACCGTTACACCGGATATGCAATTTCCTGCTACAGCTAACATTATTTGCGACAAAGTAGGAATTAGGAATGCTTTCAGCTATGATATCAATGCCGGATGCAGTGGTTTTTTATATGCTCTGACTACAGCATGCAAGTTTGTTGAAACAGGTCAATATAAAAAGGTAATTGTGGTAGGTGCAGAAAAAATGTCCTCCATCGTTGATTATACAGACAGGGCAACTTGTCCTATTTTTGGTGACGGATCTGGTGCTGTTTTATTAGAACCAACTACAGATGAATATGGAATTATAGATGAAATACTTCAATCTGACGGCGTTGGAAGAATTCATTTACATCAAAAAGCCGGTGGTTCTGTAAAACCTGCAAGTTTTGAAACTGTTGCAGCACGCGAGCATTTTATTTATCAGGAAGGACAGGCAGTTTTTAAATGGGCTGTTTCTAAAATGGCTGACGTAAGCGTAGAAATCATGAAACGCAACAACGTTACTCCCGAAACTTTGGCATGGCTCGTTCCACATCAGGCTAATATGCGTATTATCGAAGCTACAGCTAACAGGATGGGAATCAGCAAAGACCAGGTGATGATTAATATTGAACGTTACGGAAATACAACAGCAGCTACTTTACCACTTTGTTTATATGAATGGGAACCCAAACTTAAAAAAGGTGATAATATCATTTTAGCAGCATTTGGTGCCGGATTTACTTGGGGTGCCGTTTATATGAAATGGGGATATGACGGAAAATAAAGAAATACAATTATAAATAAAAGCCCGATTAATCGGGCTTTTTTTATTTTTTAAAATACAAAGGCAGGGAGATTAGATTCGCCATATGTTGAGCTGCCATTCTTCCTTCTTCACTGAATGCCCATACAAACATGCTTTTTATTTCATGCTCCTTTCGGATATTCGAAATAGCTTTTATGGCAAGATTTTTAATAATCCCTTTTCTGCGATATTCTTCCAGAACCAGTGCTGAGCAAAGGTAGATGCTGTCGTATCTGACATTTAAAGGAGTCAGGTAAAACATTTCTTTCTCGTTTATTTTCCCTTCCAGAAATTTCTGCATCAGCTCATTTGTTGTTGGGAAAATCAGAAGCCATGCCACAGGACCATTTTCATCTGTGTGTTGCGAAATACACCAAGGATGTATCTTATATAGACGCTCTCGCACTTCCTCGTTGACATCCAGTTGGTTTGGGTCGCTTTTTACAGCAAACACTTCCTCGGCTAGCTGAATTAATCGTTCAAAATTTGATTTCGGCATAACAGCTTAATCTACATTGTCGTGCAGATAAGGATTGTTTTCTCTCAGGATAAAGTTTTTATTATTTGAAATAGTAGTATTGGAAGGAGTTGAATTAGGATTTTGTGATTGACTGTTAAGTGTCATTTTTTTACGGAGATAAGCGGGAATGTTTTCGAGATTATCCACGTTTTCACCATTATTCAGATCGAGATTGATTTGCTTTTTTTCTTCTTTAGGGATTACATTACCCGGATTTTCCACGACATTGTTTTCGAAATTTATCTCTTTTTGTTCATTATCAAGAACGTGAACTTTTTTCTCGGCAACGGGTTCAGGATTTTGCTTTGAATTATTATTGCTTCCGATAAAATGTTTAACCTTCGGGCTGTCTTCGGGAATAAAACTGCTGGTTCCAAAGCCGGTTGCAATAATAGTAACAGAAATCTTATCGCCGAGTGCAGGGTTTTTGCCAACACCCATGATAATATCGGCATTGTTTCCGGCAATTTGCTGCATAAATTCGTTGATAATGGATATTTCGTCCATGGTTGCTTCAGCCTCGCCACAAGTAACATTTACTAGGATATTCTTAGCACCGCGAATATCATTATTGTTGAGCAATGGCGAATCAAGCGCGGCTTTAATAGCATTTACGGCTCTGTCTGTACCTTCGGTAACGGCATTACCCATAACTGCAACTCCGCTCTCGGTCATCACTGAACGGACATCGGCAA
>CAZDUU010000504.1:0-2309 GCA_964508675.1 uncultured Bacteroidales bacterium
CCAGATTCTTCCGTATAGATAATCATGGCCTGATTTGTATTTCGTCCGAATTTTTTCAACCTGGTTCACATCCAGCATGGCTTGCTGTTTTAATCTTTCAGGGTTGAGATATTCATGAACCAATGGTTTGAGTTCGTTTTTGAGCCATTGATTCAGCGGGAGAGCAAAGCCCCATTTGGGTCTGTCGAAATATGATTTTGGAACATAATCATATAGCACCTGTTTGAGCAGATATTTATCACAATCGTTCTTGTGTTTCAGCTCAGGGGAAAGATTGAATGCAAATTCTGCAATCCTGTAATCGAGAAGGGGAACGCGCACTTCCAATGCATATTTCATCGATGCCCTGTCCACTTTTACCAAAAGATCGTCTTTCAGGTAATGGCAAAAGTCAAATAAAGACTGTTTTTCTATGGAATCTAATTTTCGTTGTACTACTACTTTAGGCTCGTGAAATGATGCCGAAGATAAATAATCATGGTTTAGTAAACTACTCACTTCTTTTGTCCGGAAAAAATATTGTTCCTGCGATAAGATATGAGCAGGAAGAAAATCACGGGTATCAAAACGAAGCATTTCTGCAATTCTTTTTTGACGGCTATTACCCATGTCTAAGCATAAAGCTAATGGGTGCCGGAGATTTTTTATCAGAGGGTTGGAGAGTCTTTTTGCCCAGTGATAAGCTCCGTATCCCCAAAAAAGCTCATCGCCTCCATCGCCACTTAAAACCATGGTGACATTGTTTTTTGCCAATTTGGAAACCATCATAGTAGGAACTGCCGAGGCATCGGCAAAAGGCTCATCGTATTGGGGAATGATATCCTGAATCAGCGAAATAGCTTCGTTGTATGTAACGGTAAATTCAGTATGTTTGGTTTTTAAATAATCGGCAACGGCTTTGGCATAAGGAGCTTCGTTATATCTGGCTTCCTTAAACCCGATGGAAAACGTTTTAATATTACCGGTAATATTTTGAGCAACAGCAGCAACGAGTGATGAATCAATGCCGCCGCTGAGGAAAACACCATAGGGAACATCGCTGATAAGTCTGTATCTGACAGAACTGGTCAGTAATTCTTTCAGCTTTTCTTTTGCTTCTTTTTCATTACTTATGGTTTGAGCATTTATCCGTGTGCTTATATTCCAGTATGGTTCAATTTTAAAATTTTTATCTTTCAAAACTCCAAACGAGCCGGCCGGAAATTTATAGATGTTTTCGTAAATAGTCTGTGGTTCGGGTATAAAGCCCACATGCAGATAATCATTGACAGCTTTATAGTTTATTTTTAGATTTTGTTTAACGATTTCGAGTTTCAGAAGGGCTTTTAACTCAGAAGCAAATGCAAAATGGTTTCCATCCCAATAGTAAAATAAAGGCTTTATTCCGACCCTGTCCCTGATAAGGGTAAGTGTTTCTTCTTCCCGGTCGTACAAAGCAATGGCAAACATTCCATTGAAGTGGTTGATGGATTCGGTTCCTTTTTTTGCTAATGCCTCTAAAATAACTTCAGTATCGGATGTCGTTTTTTGCTCAATTTTAAGCTGTTTAGCTATTTCGTTATAATTATAAATTTCTCCGTTGAAAACAATCACGTAACGTTGATTGTGCGAAAACATGGGTTGATTGGCATTCGTAGAAAGGTCAATGATGCTGAGGCGTGTATGTCCAAGTGAAACTGCTTTTTCTGAGAAGTGCCCGGTTGCATCGGGTCCGCGATGTTGCAAAGCATCCGTCATGCTTTTTAGCGCTTCAATAGGAATAGGTTTGTCAAAAGAGAAATGCCCGCAAATACCGCACATAACTAAAACAGAATTTTAATTCCTATTACCGTTATGTCGTCTGTTTGTTCGTGCGACTGTCCGTGCCCGTTTTGCCACTGATTGATTGATTTTACGATGGCATCTTTTTGTTCGTGAATTTCTTTATGGTAATTTTCTTCAATAATTTTAGTGAATTGTTTTCCCAGGAACTTTTTGCCTTCAGGGCCTCCAAACTGATCTTTTACTCCATCTGTTGAAAGGTAAATTAAATCGTTTTGTTGAAGTGTAATAACCTGATTTGTGAATGGCTGCATACGCTCATAAATGGCTATAGGCATCTTGTCTCCCTTCATCTCCATGAGTTGATTTTCTGTAGTTCCCGGTCGTTTTTTATTTATTAAATAAACAGAATGGTTAGCGCCGGCAAATTGTAGTTCGTGTGTCTGATCGTCAATGGCAATAAGAGCTATGTCCATTCCGTCTTTTTGTTCCCCTTGTATTCCTTTTTGATGTAAAGAGTGGATGATGCCTTTTCTTAGTTCATCTAA
>CAZDUU010000505.1:0-2307 GCA_964508675.1 uncultured Bacteroidales bacterium
ATGGCGATATCAGAATTGGCAAAAACTTTTGCTGATTCGGAAGCAGGAATATAATACTTTTTATTTTCGCTGTTAAATGCGTTTTCGTCGAGTTCCAATACCTGTAGTTTGCAATTAATTTCTGACAATCGCTGAATATAGGAGCAAAAAGCTCCTACCATAGCAATTTGCTTTCCATGAGGTTCAATTAAATCAAGAGGGTCTTTGTTTTCCAGAATTTTATAATTTCCTTTTTCAATTATTTCTGCCGAAAGAGCATTAAGAGTTGCAAGTTTTACGATATCGATAAAATTTTCGTCTTTGTCGTAGCTTAAAAGATCAAGAATATTGCTGCCAGCAATTTTCCCGGCGACAAAAGGGCTTTCATTTCCTTTTCGTCCATGTTGTATGGTGTGGTTAAGTTCTGTTTTGGCAATACCGCAGTAACCCGAAGACAACCTGACCGCCGTAAACATGGCTCCAATCATCACCTGGTTTATGGTGTAAGAACTTATTTGCTCTTTTTTTGTGTTTAATGTGTATGAAATAGCTTTCTGAATCATCTTTTTTATGGCAAAAGTAAAGAATTTTAAAATTCAAGGGTTGTAAAATCTTTATAAAAAAATCATATAACTTTACAGCAAAAAAAATGCATTTTCTCTTTCCATGGGTTTTGTGGCTTAGTTCGCTGATAGCGATTCCGGTGCTCATTCACTTGTTTTATTTCAGGCATTACAAGACGGTTTTGTTCAGCAACACCACTATGCTCGATAATATCATTAAGCAATCGCGCTCACAGCAAAGACTCAGGAATCTGATTATTCTGCTACTTCGTATTTTATTTGTTCTGTCTTTGATTTTTGCCTTTGCACAGCCTGTAATTATTGATAAAGATAAAACAAAGAGCCAGTCCGATCAGGTAGTGGCTATTTATCTTGATAATTCGTTCAGCATGAATCAGGAGGGAGAAAAGACTTCGTTGCTCGAAGAATCAAAAAGCAAAGCAATTGCTATGGTTCAATCGTTGCCGGTGCAGACACGCTTTATGCTTTTTTATCATGGAATGGAATTCAGTCCTTCAAGACTTCTTTCTTCGGAGGAAGTGCAGAAAAAAATAAACGAAATCAACCTATCACCCGCAACGTTTAAGTGGTCGCATGTATTCGATGTCTTTAAAAATGCTCGGAACTCGCTACAGATTCAGCATCCGTTACAATTTGCTTTCTTTACAGACGGTCAGTTGTATGCAGTGGATTATAACCAATGGGAGAAAGACAGCTGCAGCATGTATTTGTTTTATGCTGAGGGAAATTCTACCGGGAACCTGAGTGTTGACAGTCTTTGGATAGAACAACCCAATCACCTGAGCGCTAAAGCCGAAAAAGTTCAGGTTAAAATTATCAATCACGGCAAAGACGATATGAACAATATTCCGGTTCGTCTGCTTATTAACGACAGCCTGAAATCTGTGGCTACGGTCAATCTGAAGGCAGAGAATACGGAAGTGGTGACATTTAGTTATTCAAATCCCAACGGAAACTGGCTGAACGGTAAAGTCGAACTCTCAGATTTCCCTGTTACTTTCGATAACAATTTTTATTTTTCTTATCCTGTTTTTTCGATGCTCAAAGTGGCTTTAATAGGTAACGACAATAAGAATATTTTTCAGGCATTTTTCGATGCAGACAGCTCGTTGAATGCTACTTTTTATTCAGCCGATAACTTCCCTATTAGTTCTCTGAACCGTTACCAGGTAGTCGTTTTAAACCAGATAAAAGATTTGACTTCAGGTCTGATGACCGCTTTACAAAATTACGTCAATCAGGGCGGGGTAGTCGTGGTCCTACCTTCGATGCAATGGAAAGCTGAGACAGCGAACCCGTTATTTCAGCAGGTTGGAATTCAGTTTGATGCAAAGGATACCGCTAAATATAAACTTCAGATTTCATCATACGAACAGGATTATTTTTCAGGGCTATTCACCAAAAAAGAGGATAAAGTAAAAATGCCGTGGGCAAAGAATGCTTTTTCAATATCTTCATTTTCAACCACAAAATCGGATGTGCTGCTGACGTACGAAAGTAGTAAAAATGCTGTTGTTAGGATGTTCCAGGGTAGCGGACAATGGTATGTGTTTGGTTTTTCATTAGATAAAAATTACAGCGATTTTGCTTCGCATCCTTTGTTTGTAGCTATGTTGCACAGAATTGTTCAGTTAAGCATTCCTCATACGGAACTTTATTATACTATTTCTCCTCAAACGCAGATTATTATTAAAACAGACAGTCTTATGGGCGAAAAAGGACTGGAATTGAAACAGAGCCAGAC
>CAZDUU010000506.1:0-2300 GCA_964508675.1 uncultured Bacteroidales bacterium
AGCTCTGGCCACTCTCAGACCTAAATAATCGATAATTACAAATTGTAGCATTTGTATCCAGGGTAAAACTCAGTTTGATTGTGTTATTTTCTACAGTGGCATAATCGGCATTTATAAATTCGGGCAAATTCGGCAGGTTAGTATAATAGCAGGTTCTGTTTGATGTAGAAGTTTTTCCCGAATAACTTACAGCCCGTACAACATAGCAGTATTGTGAGTTATCGTCCACATCCATATGATAATATTCATCAGCAGAACCGGCAGCAGTTGTTAGCAAGGTATAAGGCGAACCGTCCTGGCTGGAAAAAATCTGATACTCTTTCACCCCTTCCGGCCAGTTTACATAACGATTCCATGTAAGCCTGATTGCAAAATGACAATTAATACTGTCCTGGTAAGGGAATATGTATATTGAATTATGATATTGGTTGGCCGGAGTCATAGGACTGTAGTTTCCGGCTTCGTCATAGGCTGCGATACGGTATAATTCGGGATGAAAATTTCCCTGTGCTGTAATATCTATATAGGAAGTTGCCGGAGCCGGAACAGTAGCAATAGTCTGCCAGAGTGCATTTACGGAGCGGTAAATCACATAACCGACCACATCGGCTGAATCGCTTGGAAACCATGAAATAATTACATGACCGTTCGATTGGTCATAAACACTCACGGAATCAATCATAGGTGTATCAGGTGGAGTATTATCCTGGGCAAATAAAAAATTTGTCAAACCCAACATCCATATGAGAATCAAAAACCTCATTTTAGTTTAATTTTCCTACTACAACCTGGTGATATCCATTTTTTAAATAACGGCTCGAAATCTGATAAATTTTTTCGGGTGTGATTTCATTGAGCACTTTCCAGTACTTATCATATTGATCTAAACCTAAACCAATATCATCTAGTGACTTAACTGCTTCCATCGTATTAAAACATCCGTCAAAATTTCGCAGATACTCACCCATTAAATACGATCGTGCATTATTCAGTTCTTCTTCGCTCACAGGCACCGAACAAAAATCATCTATAACCTGGTAAACAGATTTTATAGCCTCATTTGTAACAGAGGAACCTACTTCAGTTGTAATAACTACATAACCTGTTTCCTGAAGACTGACGGTAAATGCGCCAATACCATAAGTATATCCTTTATTTTCCCTTAGTTCCTGCATTAGCCTTGAGCCAAAATATCCGCCTAATAAAGCTACAGCTATTTGCAATGGATAGTAGTCTTCGTGTTGAAGAGGTACAACTAATTTTCCCATACGGATTGCACTTTGCAGGGCATTTTTTTTCTCAATAAAAATCTTTCGGGGTTCTGAATAATTTGCCGGATTAAAAGAAAAATCAGTCTGAGGCTTCCCTGCCTTTAATAGCAGTTTTTCATGAACCAGCTTCAGGTTTTCGTTGCCAACATCTCCGGACATAAATAATCTAAGGTTAGACTTGTTGTAAAGACGGTCAAAATGTTCCTGAAGTTGCCTAATATTTAATTTTGTAAAATCATCTTCATTGTACAACTTACCATATCGTGTATTTTCTCCGAACAATATCTTTTTAAACTCTCTTCTAGCGACAAAATTGACATTTTCTAAATCAATCAGAAACTGTTTTTTTTTGTTTTCTATCAATTTATTAAAATCATTCTCGTCAAACTTCGGTTCAGTAAGAATCTCATTTATAATTTCCAATGCTTTACCAAAGTGTTTTGTAAGTGTTATCATAGAAAATGAGGAATATATCATTCCTGTCGAAGGGCTGATTTCACAACCAAGGTAATCCAAAGCTTCAGCAATTTCTTTTGCATTTCTTCTTTTAGTGCTCTCAAGTAGCATGATTCCCGTAAAAACAGCAACCAGAGGGTCATGACCATATGCCTCACCTGCTTTAAAAACAAAATCGAGCTTTATTAAAGGCTGTGAGGAGCCCGAAATATAACTGCATGGAATTCCATCGATAATATCTTTCTCGATTTTCACAGGCTTTATCTCCGCAATAGTATTTATAGCAGGTATTTTAGTTCGATCTATCATTCCTTCCTCTTTTGATAATACAACACCGACGATTTATTAATTATAAGCTCCTGATTAAAAATTCGCTTAATAGTTTCCATATCAATAGCC
The DNA here is from genome assembly GCA_964508675.1 of uncultured Bacteroidales bacterium. GTDB lineage: Bacteria > Bacteroidota > Bacteroidia > Bacteroidales > GWA2-32-17 > Ch61. Next base: position 2,127 of record CAZDUU010000506.1, read on the forward strand.
GAATATTTTTCTATTTCATGATTTATCTGGCCGGCATCGCCCAGTGACTCATATAAAGCCAAACTTTCAACCCTCGACATAAGGCTGACCAACGAAGAAAAATAAGCTGCTTCGTATTTATTTTTTACTTTTTGCAGTTCGTAATCTGTTAAACTTGCCGAAGTATTACGAATT
>CAZDUU010000507.1:0-2289 GCA_964508675.1 uncultured Bacteroidales bacterium
TATTGGGATTTGCCTGTTTCAGCATATCAATGGTCATATAACCCGCTTTTTGGATAATTGGAATCCACTCGTTTTGAATACCAAGTTCAGCATATTTTTCGGGAGCATCTATCTGGGCTTTCTTTTCGGGGCGCATTTGCGGAAAGAAAATCACTTCCTGTATCGAAGGCTGGTTAGTCATTATCATAGCGAGACGGTCAATGCCAATTCCGAGACCGGCTGTAGGAGGCATACAATATTCAAGAGCGCGTAAGAATTCTTCATCCAACATCATGGCTTCCTCGTCGCCGCGTTTTGCAAGCAGAAGTTGTTCTTCGAAACGATGACGCTGGTCAATTGGGTCGTTCAACTCGGTATAAGCATTGCAAATTTCCTTGCTGTTGCAGATAGCTTCAAAACGTTCTACCAAACCATTTACAGAACGGTGTTTCTTAGCTAACGGTGACATTTCAATCGGGTAATCCATGATGAATGTTGGCTGAATGAGTTTTGGCTCACACAAATCGCCGAAAATAGCATCAATAAGTTTACCTTTACCCATAGTTTCATCTATCTCCACATTCAGTTTCTTCGCTGTCTGACGCAATTCGTTTTCGTCCATATTGCTGATGTCAACACCTGTAAAATGTTGAATTGCTTCGTACATTGTAAATCTTTTCCACGGGCGTTTAAAATCAATTTCGTTCTCTCCTACCTTCACTTTGGTTGTTCCGTGCAAAGCAATGGCAACACGTTCCACCATTTCTTCCACTTGTTCCATCATCCAGAAATAATCTTTATAGGCAACGTACAATTCCATTTGTGTAAATTCGGGATTGTGAAAACGGTCCATTCCCTCGTTACGGAAATCTTTAGAAAACTCATAAACACCGTCAAAACCACCTACTATCAATCGTTTCAGATATAACTCGTTGGCAATACGCATATATAGGGTCATATCGAGTGTATTGTGGTGTGTTTTAAACGGACGTGCAGCAGCTCCGCCGTATATCGGTTGTAAAATAGGTGTTTCAACTTCCCAGTAGCCTTTTTCGTTAAGAAAATCGCGCATGGTATTTACCAGCTTCGTACGCTTTTTAAATATTTCACGGTTTTGAGGGTTTACCACCAAATCAAGACTACGGTTACGGTAACGCTGTTCGGGATCGGTAAATGCATCATAAATAACTCCGTCTTTTTCTTTTACAATGGGCAAAGGACGAATGCATTTGCTCAGCATTTTAAAAGACTTAACGTGAATGGAAATTTCACCCATCTTGGTAATAAAAACATAACCGATAACTCCGACAATATCGCCAATATCAGTAAGTTTCTTAAAAACAGTATTGTAAACGGTTTTATCTTCGTCAGGGCAGATTTCATCTCTGTTGAGGTACAACTGAATACGTCCGTGTTCGTCCTGTAATTCGGCAAACGAGGCGCTGCCCATAATGCGTTTAGTCATGATACGTCCGGCAATGCTTACATCCTGGTAATTTTTTGCATTGTCGTCGTATTTTTCAAGTATTTCAGTTGTTTTTGCGTTTACTTCAAAAGGTTCATTTGGATAAGGATTGATTCCTAAATTGTGTAATTCATCTAATGCCTGACGTCTGATAATTTCCTGTTCACTTAATTCTAAAAAACTCATAATCTGTAATTTTTTCGCAAAGATGGCAAATTTAGGCGAACAAACAAAAGAGAACTTTAGAAATATTAATTGATATTTATAAGACTTATAAAACCCATATTCATAAAATAACATAAGTTCAGATTAGCAATCTTCCAATATTAACTTTCTTTTGCTTGCCCAAAATAAAGTTATATAGAAAAAGGCACCACGAAAGCCAACCTGTCTCGTTGTATGCAACGAGACGAGATTTGCCTTCAAAATAGACGCTTTTTTGCAACTTTTTACTAAAAAAAGTTGAAGAAAATAATTATCCTGAATTCAGGTTTATAACTAAAATGAACGTATTATGTCTATCGATTATTTTTTTCAATTCCGCCAGTGTCGTGTTTATATTCAACGTTTACACTCTTTGTCCTTAACAATAAAATAAACTAAAGGAACTTTGTTCGCTCTAAATGAGCGAAAATTATATACCATTTTCACAAAATTTTGTAATAAGTCATTTTAATTGTCACCCTATCTTTGTTAAAAATAAAAAAGCGATATGAGACTGAAACGTAAATTAGCCATCAGCGAAAACGGGTTTATCTTCGATCCGACTACAGGCGAAAGCTTTTCGACCAACAGCGAAGGAATTGAAATCATTCAAATGCTCAACCAAAATAAAGACGAAGTAG
>CAZDUU010000508.1:0-2280 GCA_964508675.1 uncultured Bacteroidales bacterium
ATCCAACGGTAACACCTACTGTTGCCGGAACTTATACTTATGTGGTTACTGTAACCAGCGGAGGCTGCTCTAATACAGCTTCGGTTACTGTAAATGTTACCAGTTGTTCTACTATATCTGCAACTGCAAGTGCATCGCCTTCTACTGTGTGCTCAGGGTCATCTACACAATTAAGTGCAACTCCAAGTGGAGGCACAACTTATACTTATTCATGGTCGTCGAGTCCGGCTGGATTTACATCTACATTACAAAATCCTACAGTTTTACCCACCGTTAATACTACATATACTGTAACAGTTACAAGTGAAACAGGTTCTACTACTACTGCAACTACAACTGTTACTGCAACTACTTTACCTACTATAGCTGTATCCGCTTCTCCGACGGCTATATGCAACGGTTTTCCGACTACCTTAACAGCAAGTGGTGGTACAACATACACTTGGGATAATAGTTTGGGAACAGGAAATCCGAAAACAGTTACTCCTACATCAACAACGACATATTATGTAACCGGAACCAATGCAAATAACTGCTCCAATACTTCTTCAATTACAATTATAGTAAATGCATTGCCGACTGTAGCTATTTCACCAACTTCTGCTTCTGTTTGCAGTGGCTCTTCATCGACATTAACAGCAAGTGGAGGCGCTACTTATACCTGGGATAATAGTTTGGGAACAGGAAACCCGCAAACAGTTATTCCGACAATAACAACGACATATCATGTAACGGGAACCGATGCTAATAGCTGTTCCAATTCGGCTTCAACTACAATTACGGTAAATTCTTTGCCTACAGTTCAAACTTCAACAACAACTTCTGTATGCGGAGGTTCAACAGGAACAGCTACAGCTTCTGCTTCAGGCGGAACGGGAAATTATACATTTATCTGGAGTGACAATCAGACATCTTCTACTGCAACCAATCTGGCAGCCGGAACTTATACAGTTATGGTAAGCGATGGGAACAATTGTACAGTGACAGGTCTGGCTACAATTACAGATCAAGGAGCTCCTGTAGTAACAGTGAATGCTTCTGCTACATCAGTTTGCCAGGGAAGTGCTGTTTCAATTACAGCTTCAGGTGCAGATTCATACACTTGGTCACCCTCTCAATATCTTAATACAACGACTGGTTCCTCTGTTGAATCCGTTCCGCTAGAGTCAATAACTTATACGGTAAGTGGTTTATCTGGCAATTGTACGGGAACTCAGACAGTTTCAATTACTGTATTGCCATTGCCTTCCGCATCATTTTTATACACTGACCAAGGTCTGGGGCAACTAACTTTTACAGATTTATCTCATGATGCTAATACCTGGTACTGGACGTTTGGTGACGGTACTTTTGCAACAATGACCAATCCTTCACATACTTATGTCTCAGATGGATTATATGTTGTAACCCTGATTGCTTCTAACAACTGCGGGTCAGATACTGTAACCCAAAGTATAAATGTGGTTGTTAGTTCAATTGGTGCTGAAAGCAGTGATGCTTCGTTAATCCTTTTCCCAAATCCTACAAAGGGAATTGTTTATTTAAATGAAGATGTAACGACTAAGAATGATTTTGAGGTATTGGTTTATAACGAATTTGGAAAAATGATTTTCCATGGTGAAAATTTAAAAATGGTTGATTTATCTGAATTTAGCAATGGAATATATTTATTTACCATTAAAACAGATGCTGAGATCTTAAATAAAAAAATAATTTTAATGAAGTAAAATTTAATAAATAGTTTTGAAAGTCAATATTTTAATATAAATAAAAATTATCCATTATGAAAAAAATGTATATTACAGCGTTATGTCTGTTATTTCTAGGAATGGGAAGTCTTGTTAAAGCTCAATATACGATATTTAACACTTCTAACAGCAATATACCCAGTAATTCAGTTTCCGGAGGTGTTGCTATTGACAAAAACAATAATATCTGGTTAGGTACACAGGATGCCGGAGTGGTAAAGTATGACGGGGCTAACTGGACGATTTTTAATGCGGCAAATAATGGACTGCCTTCTGATGTGATTTCTTGTGTTGCTGTAGATACATCGAATAATAATATCTGGATTGGAACCGTTGGAGACGGTGTTGCAAAATACGATGGCAGTACTTGGACTACGTATTCGTATGCCAATGGATTATGCGATAATGGTATTTTTAGCATTGCTATTGATAAGGACGATAATGTATGGTTTGCTTCATGGGGAGCTGGAATATCAAAATTAAGCGGTTCAACGTGGACTACTTATTCTTCTGAATTACCAAATGATCAGGG
>CAZDUU010000509.1:0-2279 GCA_964508675.1 uncultured Bacteroidales bacterium
ATTATTTTGTTTTCAAGGTAATCCATCGTTTGTCGAAGATATAATTGCCTATAACGTTTTGCGTGTTGCCGCAGTTGGCGATTTCGAAGCACTTCACTGTCAACCTACACAAAAGTTTGATAGGAGCACTCAGCTTCAATTTTGCACGCCACCGCCAATTGCGGCAACACGCTGTTGGCAGCTGGCGTTCTTGTCCACCGTGTCTGTAAACTATTGTCTGTATTGAGTTTCCGTGTCATTGTCTGTGCAAGCTGTGTGTGGCGTTTTTTATTTTTTCTGAAGGGCAGGAGATTTTTTAAAACCAATTTTTTCTTGGGTTGGCTTTGCAAGCTCTTTTGAAAGCTTTGGTTCAGCGTGGGTTTGTGCGGCTTTCAAATGTGCTTGCAAATTGGGCTGGCTTCCTGCAATCTTCTTTAGTTTCAATTCTATTTTTTCATAGTCACCTAAGTAGGCTGTCATTAAACTCTTCCAAAGTTTTCCATGATTTGGAACATTGAAATGTAGCAGTTCATGAACTATTACATATTCTCCTAATTCTTTGTCAATGTCGAGTAGCTCTTTGTTGAAATTAAGGTTTCCGTCTGTGGAGCAGGAAGCCCACTTGTTTTTCATGGGCCTTAATGCCAATGATTTGACCTTGATTTTCATTTTGTCCGCATATTCATGCACACAAGTCTTGAACTCTGCTTTGTCTTTCCACTTAGCCATAACTACAATTTGAATGCTTTAAATAAGTGAATAAACAATTCGTCAACAAGGTTTGCCGCTTTATCAATGTCGTCTTCCTCTGAGAGCAAAGCGAAATATATTGCCTGTCTTAACTCTCTTAATTCCTTTTCACTGGTTTTCCAGTTCGGATGATTTACAAATTCCTCTTTAATCTGTTTGGTTACTTCTTCGGCTTTATTGATTTCCTTGTCAAGTAATGTCCTGTAAATAAAGAATGTCAGTCCGTCAAAACCTTTTTCAGCTTGTTCTTTTCTACGTTTTACATCTTTTTCATAAAGTTTGCGGATTTCTTCCAATGCTTCTTGTGTACTCAGTTGTCTGTTCTCATAATTTTCTTCAACAGCTTCGGCTCTTTCCTTAATGCCAATCAAAAACGGGTCGTTCGAATTTTCATCGGCTATTTTCTCAATGCTCTTAATCAGGTTTATCACCCTTGTGTTGTCATTATCATTTTTTTTCTTGATGTATTCTATAGCTTCTTCGTTGATTTCAAAATATTGATTATCAAAAATCGGATAGGTACCGGCTACTTTACTTTGCACCAATTCATTGGTCTTGCGTTGGAATTCTCTGTCCACCTGAACCCGCTTTGCATAGGCATTACGAACTACCTGATAAATGGCTGAAAGTGTTGCATACGTGTCAATGTAAGGACGCAGGAATTTGTCCGGTGATATGATTTCATACAACATTTCTACTTCCTTGAAGAGCTTGAAAAACTCTTTTCTTTTGGATTTATCCCGGAAGTGTTCTATTAAATTATCTGTGTCCTTGTCATTGAAATTATGCTTGATTAACTGCAAATAAGGCGGTACATCTTTTTCCATTTTACTTTGGAAAAGCTGTTTCAGCAGGTTAATATCTTTTACAATGGCATTGATTTCATCACTGTCAAATGCCAAAGCTTTTTCAAGGTTTTCAAAAATGCCCACAAAGTCTAATACGAAGCCATGTGGTTTTACCATTCCGAGTTCTTCGTTTTCATAAGGTCGGTTTACCCTTGCAATGGCTTGCAGAAGCGTATGGTCACGCATGGGTTTGTCCAAATACATGGCATACAAAATCGGGGCATCGTAACCCGTGAGCAGTTTTTCGGTAACGATTAAAATTTTGGGAAACTCATCTATTTTGGTGAACTTTCTTCTGATTTCCTTTTCTGTACGGGCATCATGATGATACGCTTTTAAATCTTCTGTATCGTTGTTGTTGCCGGTGTAAACTACCTCCGAATATTCAGCAGGAAGATATTTATCTAATGCTTTTTTATACAAAGCACAAGCCGGGCGGTCAACCGCTACCAAAAAGGCTTTGTAGCCCAATGGTTCAACATTTTCCTTGTAATGCCTGGCAACATACTCGGCAACTTTATTAACCCGTTCTTTTCCTTTCAAAAAGTTCTTGGTGTTAACCGCACGTTCCAAAATTTTATTAAGTTCTTCGATGTCATTTACTCCATATGCCTCTGCTAAATTCAAAAACTCTTTTTCCAAAATTTCCTTTGGCACTAACAATTCATTGGGAGCCATACCGTAGAATAGGGGAAGTGTAGT
>CAZDUU010000510.1:0-2279 GCA_964508675.1 uncultured Bacteroidales bacterium
GATTACGAAGATTTGCGTGCTTCTATGGAAAAATTGCAACTCAATGATGCATCATTAACATTTTCTCCCGAATCAAGTGCTGCGTTGGGATTTGGCTTCAGGGGCGGATTTCTGGGTCTGTTGCATATGGAAATTGTTCAGGAACGATTGGACCGAGAGTTCGATATGGATGTAATTACTACAGTCCCTAACGTATCATACAAAGTTTATACTACAAAAGATGAGGTTCTTGAAGTACATAATCCTTCAGGACTTCCACCCATAACACAAATAGAACATATTGAAGAACCTTATATTATAGCCCAAGCTATTACAAAAGCAGAATATGTTGGTTCCATAATGACCCTTTGCATTGAAAAGCGTGGTATTTTGAAAAACCAAAACTATCTGACAACGGACAGGGTTGAGGTTGTTTTTGAAATGCCTCTGGCAGAAATAGTTTTTGATTTTTACGATAAATTAAAGAGCATTTCTAAAGGATATGCTTCATTTGATTACCATCCGCTTGATTATAAACCGGCAAAACTGGTAAAACTTGATATTTTGCTTAATGGTGAGCAGGTAGATGCTTTATCAACCTTGATTCATGTTGATAATGCTTATCCTTTCGGCCGAAGAATCTGCGAAAAACTAAAAGAACTTATTCCGCGGCAACAATATGAAGTTGCTATTCAGGCAGCTATCGGAAGTAAAATTATTGCACGCGAATCAATAAGACCGGTACGTAAAGATGTTACTGCAAAGTGCTATGGAGGTGATATTACGCGTAAGCGTAAACTGCTCGAAAAACAGAAAAAAGGTAAAAAACGTATGCGCCAGATTGGAACGGTAGAAGTTCCTCAATCGGCATTTTTAGCAGTTTTGAAGCTCGATTCTTAGTTTTGTTGTATATTTCCGCTCTTTATAAAAGCTATAAAGCTTATTACAATTGCAATCCCGAAAATAACTCCGGCTATGGTAAGTGCGTAGGCAAGACTGAGATTGTCCGTTGCATATCCCAATAAAGGACCAATTATAGCAAATAAAATTCTTATAAAGAAGTTTCTTATGGATAAAACAGTTGCCCTTATGTTTGAAGGTGTAAGTTTATTAATATTGTTTTTCAGAATGGGAGTTGCTATTCCACGTGCAAAATAAAAAACCGTAATAAATATTATCCCAATGGTGAAGTGTGTCCATGCTGCTCCTATGAATCCGATAATAATGGCGAAGTTGAACATGGAATGAACGGATTTTTCGCCCCATTTTTTTTCAAATTTGTAGGCAAGCATAGCCGCAAGTCCAACAATGAGATTAAGGGCAGTCCATAGAAATCCGTAATATTCCGTAGGAACTTTTTCGCGAATGAACCAGGGTTGAACAAACCAAGCCATAGTTAGCGTAGTAACCCCGACAAATGAAGAATACAAAATATTCCACCGTAACGTATCCGTATGGAATGAATATCGCAAAACATCTACAATCTGCTTCCAGCCCAAATCAATGCGGGTTTTGCTGCAGTGAGGTTCAATGAGCATTATAGAAGCAGGAACAGCTACCAATGAGACAAAAATTTGTCCGTAGTATGGATATCGTAAACTATAAACGGCCAGAAGTCCGCCAATGATGCCGGCTACCGCTTCGGCAAAATTTCCTATCGAAATCATTCTGCCCTCCAGCTTGAGATACGATCCTTCGTTGTTGTCATCCGTAAGGCTGTCATAAAGCAACGCCGAATCAGCTCCCGAAATCATACTTTGTCCCACTCCAAGTGTGGCTTCAGCAAGTAGAAATCCCCAGAATCCAAATGAGACGCTGTAGATACTGAATCCTATTACGCCAAGTAATGTTCCAAGAAGGATTGTTTTCTTTCGCCCAATAACATCGGCAAAGTAGCCCGAAGGAATTTCAAATACAACAATTGAAACAGAATACAAACCCTGAATGATGAAAATTTCGTGCATGCTGAGATGGTTTGCCTGATAGAAAAGAACGGCGATAGGCATCACCAGCATAAACCAATGTGCAATCTTGATGAGCGAAAGCAGGTAAAAGTTGCGAACAGAGATTTTCATGGCTGCAAAATTAAGAATAAGTTGATAGTTTTTAATTAGAAATTTTGAAAACAGAAAAAAGTGAAAATTAATTCTTAAGAAAAGTTAGTCTTTTTAATTTTCAAATTTCCTGTTAATTCGTCTAATTTCTTAATTCATAATAATTTTTCGTATCTTTGCATTTCCATTACGGGGCTGACATGGTTTTGACAGCAAGAGGATGGAATTGTAAGCATGCCGAGCCAT
>CAZDUU010000511.1:0-2267 GCA_964508675.1 uncultured Bacteroidales bacterium
ACCTTGTCTCATTTTATTGCAACACAGACAATAAAAAATTATGCAAGTCCATATGACCCTTATTATGGTTATTATTCACCATACCCTGCTCAGACATACGAGACCACTAGCCTTATTCAGAATGTAATTGACTTTCGAAGCGGTAAAATTTATCCCTTTAATACAGACGCAATACTTGCACTTATAGCCGACGACCAGAATCTTTTTAACGAATACAGCCAGTTGAAGAAAAAGAAAAAAAAGGAAATGATGTTTTATTATCTTAGAAAATACAACGATAAACACCCCTTATATTTATACCGGTAGCATGAAAAAAATTATTATCATAGTAAGCATATTTTGTTCGCTGAAAATCTCGGCACAATTGGAAGTCCCAAGTCAGGAAAACATTGCTGCATTTCTAAAAACAAAAACATGCTTTGTTTTAGACGAAGATCCTTTTTCTGAAGCAAATATCCAACTTAAAACCGCCGCTCAGAAATTCTGGAAGCTTACACCTTATGATTTTATCAATGTCGATGAATTTGAAAAACGCAGAAAATTACCTCAATATTCTTTTGTTTCTATCGACGATGTCTATTACGAACAGGACAAATCAGGCACAAAGTATAAATTCCTTTGTGTCTATCTGGGAGGTAATTACAAAATTGTGAGTGATATGCCCAAATTATGTACTGTACCTTTGGCTTATTCAAGTCAGGAAGAAAATGAGTATGCATACAAAATTGGCACACTGCTTATTTTTGCCCAGAACCATATCAACAACATTAAGGCAAATCCCACATTGAAAAAATCAGGTATTATCGATTTTTATAACGCAAATAAGGGCGACTTAAAAGACAAAACATTATATGTACTATCCTCAGAACTTGAACCTAAAATAAAAACCGAAGCGCTATTAAAGAAAGTTTATCCTTACCCATTTAAAATTGTTTCGCAGGATGAAATTGAAAAAGCAATTGACGAGAAAAATAAAGAGGTGGTTTTCCTGCATAAAGTAGGTCCCGGAAAAAAGAAAGGTTACAGAACTTACCTGATCCTGTTGGGAACCCAGGATGCAAGAATCTATTACTACGATTATCACATTGTTGATGAGGATAGCCCGGATGCATTATTGGAAAAAGAAGTAAAAAAAATGATTAAATAATATATGAGCGACGACAAGAAAATAATTTTTTCAATGGTTGGGGTCAGTAAGATTTATCCGCCCCACAAACAGGTTTTGAAGAATATTTATTTAAGTTTCTTTTACGGTGCCAAAATTGGCATTATTGGTCTCAATGGTAGTGGTAAATCTTCACTATTAAAGATTATTGCCGGCGAAGATACTTCATTTCAGGGCGATGTCGTTTTTTCTCCCGGATATTCCGTCGGTTATCTGCATCAGGAGCCTAAACTTGACCCAAACAAAACTGTTCGGGAAATAGTTGAAGAAGGAGTTCAGGAAACAGTGGACTTACTTAAAGAATATGAAGAAATTAGTGCACGCTTTGCCGAATCTATGTCCGATGACGAAATGAATAAGCTTCTCGAACGACAGGGCGTTGTGACAGAACTGATAGAACAACACGAAGGCTGGGAGCTGGATAGTAAACTTGAACGTGCCATGGATGCATTGCGTTGTCCGGCACCCGAAACACCGGTTACCGTTCTTAGCGGAGGTGAAGCACGTCGCGTAGCTTTATGCCGTTTATTGCTCAAACAACCGGATGTGTTGTTATTGGATGAACCGACAAACCATCTGGACGCTGAATCTGTCCAGTGGCTCGAAATGCACTTGCAACAATACAAAGGAACTGTCATTGCAGTTACTCACGACCGCTATTTTCTCGATAATGTAGCGGGCTGGATTCTCGAACTTGACAGGGGAGAAGGAATTCCATGGAAAGGAAATTACTCTTCATGGCTGGAGCAAAAGACCAAACGCCTGGAACAGGAAGAAAAAGCTGCCAGCAAACGAATGAAAACACTCGAACGCGAGCTGGAATGGGTACGCATGTCGCCCAAAGCCCGACAGGCAAAACCCAAAGCCCGTCTGGCTGCATACGAAAAACTGATGGACGAAGACCTCAAACAGAAAGAAGAACGTCTTGAAATATTTATTCCAAACGGTCCGCGTCTTGGAAATAAAGTAATTGAGTTTAAAAATGTATCCAAAGCCTTTGATGATAAATTACTTTACGAAAACCTCTCATTCGACCTGCCTCCTGCCGGAATAGTCGGAGTGGTAGGACCTAATGGTGCAGGTAAAACAACCCTGTTCCGTA
>CAZDUU010000512.1:0-2267 GCA_964508675.1 uncultured Bacteroidales bacterium
TGTCAATAACTACTTGGTCGTCATCCTTTTGAAGAATTAAATTGGAAAAGAACAATCCTTCTTCAAGCTTATATATATTGACTTCAATTAAATCGACATGAAAAGATGAAGAAAACATTACAAACAAATCGTGAGTAAGCGGGCGTGGAGGTTTCAGCCCTTCCAGCTGAATAGCAATGGCTTGTGCCTCGAAAGAACCAATAATAATTGGAATCTTACGACTTCCGTTTTCTTCCTGCAATACCAAGGCATATGCTCCTGAGTGTGTTTCACTGTACGATAACCCGACAACATTAAGTTTTATCTTATTCATCTATTCAAACCAAATCTTTGAACAAAAATAAGAAAATCATTTCGTAAATAAATAGCCTGACCTTAAAAAAAATAAAAATTTCCTGTTTAAATTTTTTTCTTAAAAAGAATTGCTATTTGAAAAAATCTTTATATCTTTGCAGTCCAAAACAAAACCTATTTGTTAGAATCATGTATGCTATTGTAGATATTGCAGGACAGCAATTTAAAGTAGAAAAAGGAAAAAAATTTTTCGTACACCGTTTAAGTGCCGAAGAAGATACTTCAGTTGAATTTTCAAAAGTTCTTTTAGCTGATAACGAAGGCAAAGTAAAAGTTGGCGCACCTTATATTAATGGCGCAAAAATCTCTGCTAAAGTTGTTAAGCACTTAAAAGGTGATAAAGTATTAGTTTTCAAGAAAAAAAGACGTAACGGATGCCGCAAATTAAACGGTCATCGCCCGTGTTTTTCTCAAATTGAAATTGAAAGTATTGACATTAAATAAGTAATAATTATGGCACATAAAAAAGGAGCGGGTAGTTCAACTAATGGTCGTGAATCGCACAGTAAACGTTTAGGCGTTAAAATATATGGCGGTCAATTAGCAAAAGCAGGAAATATTCTTGTTCGTCAACGTGGAACAGTTCATCGTCCAGGTGAAAACGTAGGTATTGGCAGAGACCATACATTATTTGCTTTAGTTGATGGGAAAGTTATTTTCAAACGCAAAAAAGACAATAAATCATACGTTTACGTAGAACCCATTAATATTCAATAAATTTTTAAAGTTTTGATTTAGCTCCTTAGTATATCTAACGATAAGCTAAGGAGTTTTTTATTTTAATATAGCTATGTTACAGTTAAAGAGTATCTTAGAAAACAAAGACGGCATCATCGAACGTCTTAAAATTAAAAATATTGATGCAACCGAAACTATTCAGAATATAATTGATTTAGATTCCAAGCGACGCAAAACACAAAACGAAGCCGACAACATTCAGGCAGAATTGAACAGAATAGCCAAGGAAATTGGAAACTTTATGAAGCAAGGTTTGAAAGATAAAGCCGAAGAAGCAAAAGAACAAACCAATGCATTAAAAATAAAAGCCCAGGAACTTGTAAAGCTTCAGGAGCAGATTGAAAATGAAATCAATCAGGTTCTGGTTACATTACCAAACACACCACACGCATCTGTTCCAAAAGGAAAAACAGCCGAAGACAATGAAATTGTTCGCATGGGAGGCCCCAAAGCTGAATCAAACAATGGCGTTCCACACTGGGACTTAGCAAAAAAATATGATATTATTGATTTTGAATTAGGAAATAAAATTACCGGAGCCGGATTTCCAGTTTATAAAGGTAAAGGAGCAAAATTTCAGCGGGCTCTGATTTCATTTTTCCTTGACAAAGCTACAGAAGCCGGGTTCAGAGAAGTAATTCCACCTTATATGGTAAACGAAGCATCAGGTTTTGGAACAGGCCAGCTTCCCGACAAAGAAGGTCAAATGTACCATGCAACTTTAGATAACTTTTATCTTGTTCCAACTGCTGAAGTTCCGGTTACCAATATCTTCAGAGATGTGATTATCAACGAAACCGAATTCCCTATTAAATATACGGCCTATACTCCTTGTTTCCGTCGCGAAGCTGGTTCATATGGCAAAGATGTACGCGGATTAAACCGTTTGCATCAGTTCGATAAAGTTGAAATCGTTGTAGTTGAACACCCGGATAAATCATACGAGCAATTGGAACAGATGGTGAAGCATGTTGAAAACTTAGTTTCTTTGCTTAACCTTCCCTACCGCATCGTTAAACTTTGTGGTGGCGATATGAGTTTTACTTCAGCTTTGACCTATGATTTTGAAGTATTCAGCATGGCTCAGCAACGTTGGTTAGAAGTCAGCTCCGTTTCCAACTTCGAATCATTCCAGGCTAACCGCTTAAAAATGCGTTACAAGGACCAGCAATCCA
>CAZDUU010000513.1:0-2265 GCA_964508675.1 uncultured Bacteroidales bacterium
CGAATTAGTCATAACACCTTATTTTAACGAAAATAACACCTGCATCGGTATTCATGGGGTAACCCGCGATATGACCGAAAAAAATAAAAACCAGGAACTATTAAAGTTAAGTGAGCAAAAGTATAAGAACCTGTTTGACAACATTCAGGATGTAATTTACAACGTAAATACAGAAGGAATAATAACATCTATTAATCGTTATGTAGAAAATGTTTCGGGATACAAAGTAGAAGAATTAATCGGGATGCCGGTATCAAGCTTATATTGGGATCCAAAACAACGTGATTATTTCCTTGAAAAACTATATAAAGAAATAGTTATTAATAATTATGAAATAGTACTGAGATCAAAATATAATAAACCAGTCTATATACTAGCTTCTTCCAGAATTGTTTTTGATAAAAAAGGAATACCTGTTCAAATAGAAGGGGTTTTGCATGATATTTCTGAATTAAAAAAAGCAACTTTAAAAGCATCCGGATTATCAGAAATTATTGAAAACTCTTTAAACGAAATATATATTTTTGATAAAGAAACGTTAAAATTTTATTTTGCTAACAAAGAAGCTCTTCGTAACTTAAAATACAGCTTTGAAGAAATAAAACACCTCACTCCAATTGATGTAAAACCCGAATTTTCAATAGGAACCTTTAAAGAAAAGTTAAAACCCTTACTAAAAAATGAAACCACAAAATTAGAATTCGAGACCTATCATAAAAGAAAAGACGGAAGTATATATCCAGTAGAAGTTCATATTCAATTATGCCATTATGATGGAAAACAGGCTATTAACGCAATTATTTTCGACATTTCTGAGTTAAAACAATCTATATCTAAAATCCAGGAAAGTGAAGAAAAATTTAAAGCAATTGCCAATTTCGCAGCAAGCTGGGAAGCGTGGTTCGGAAATGATGGTAAACTTTTATGGATGAACTCTTATTGTGAGCACCTGACGGGATACACTCAGGATGAGTATTTAAAATCCAATAATTATTTAAAAATGGCCATTGCTGATGAGGATCTTGAAAAAACCGTGATTACGTTTCAGGGAGCATTAAATGGAAGCAGTGGCGATAATCTGGAAATTAGAGCAAATTGCAAAGATGGTTCAAAAAAATGGCTGTCCATTAATTGGCGTCCACTGATAGATAAAGATGGAAAATCCATCGGATTCAGAACCAGTGCCAGGGATATCTCTGACAGAAAAAACGCTGAAGAAGCTCTTGCAACTCAGAACATTTTTTTAAAAGAACTGAATGAGCTTTCTTTCGGCCTTGCAACTTTAAGTGTTGAATCAAACATATTATCTTATATTGCTGGTAAATTAAAAGCGTTACCTTACGTGCAGTTTGTAGCACTGCAGGAATATGAAGAAGAAAGTAAAACCCTTGTTGTCAGAGAATTTATCATTGACCGTTTTATTATTGAAAACATATTTAATGTATTAGGGAAGAAAGTTAAAGGGATGAAATTTGAGGTGAGCGATAAAATGTTTGATGAAATCATTAAAAACAAAGCTACCATAAAAAAGTCCATATACGATATTACGTTTGGAAGTATGCCACTGGCCGTGTCAAAAACTCTCGAAGCATTAATCGGGGTTAATAAGTTTTTGGCAATATCATTTAACTTAGATGAAATACTTTATGGAACGGCTATTATTGGAATAAAAAAAGGAAGCCCGTTAATATCTGAGGAATGGATGATAAGTTTATCAAATATTATTTCTGCTGCATTACAAAGACAAAAATATCAACTTGAATTGATTTCGGCTAAAGAAAAAGCAGAAGAAAGTGACAGGTTAAAATCTTCATTTCTGGCAAATATAAGTCATGAAATTCGTACACCCATGAATGGAATCCTTGGTTTTGCAGAATTATTAAAAAACCCGGAACTTTCAGGTAATCAGCAACAAGAATACCTTGAAATTATTGAAAAAAGTGGCGAAAGGATGCTGAATATCATTAACGATGTTATTGAAATCTCGAAAATTGAATCGGGTATTATGAAAGTAAACTTATCCGAATTCAACATTAATAATCAGATAGAATTTATTTATAACTTTTTTAAGCCCGAAGCAGATTGTAAAAGTATCAACCTAGAATACAATTTAGATATAGAATCAGAAGACGCCTTTGTTTATAGTGATAAAGTTAAATTCAATGCTATACTTACCAACCTTATCAAAAATGCTTTAAAATTCACAAAAAAAGGTTCCATATTATTTGGATATAAAAAACATGGTCAGTATTTAAAATTCTATGT
>CAZDUU010000514.1:0-2248 GCA_964508675.1 uncultured Bacteroidales bacterium
CAAAGGGAATTTTAAAGTAAGAAGTTAGAATACAGAATGTAAAAGTGAGAATTTAAAAGGATAAGTTAAAAGTTTGATTTAAGAATAAGAAATTTGAAAATTCATTTTTACCTCTTCAAGTTGAGACATTGACTTTTTAATTATTCCAGTTTTTTTACATAAACGACTTTTCCATCGCCAATATCATAGAAATTCTCAAAAACAGCCTTTATTTCGTATTGATTCTTTTCGTAAAATTTTTGTGTGGGTGTATATAGCTCCTTCGAGGAGGTTTCAATGTAAACATATAAGCCCTTTTGTTCTTTAATGATTTTTTCAACTTCGGCAAGAACAATGCTTCCTAGTCCGTGACCTCTGAAATCGTTGTGGGTAGCTATCCAATATAGATCATAGCTTACCAGTGAACATGGAATAGCGCCAAAACATGCATATGCAAATGTTTTTCCTTCTGATTCGAGAAATACAAAGTCATACCCGGCTTCTTTCCCTTTCTCTAAAGTTTCCTGAACTAATTCAACGGCTACGGCTATTTCGTCTTCTCTGAAAAAATGTGTTGAGCTGACTATTTCCTCTACTGCTTTTAGGTCGCTTTGCTTAACGTCTAAGCGAACGTGATAGTTTTGTAAAGACATGATTAATAGTTTAAGTCGTTTAAAATATTTTTTACTGCAGTCTGAAATTCAATTCCCGATTTGAGGCAGGCTGCATAAAACCCAGAATCTTCCGAAATGCATGGATTTGCGTTTATCTCCAACACAAAAGGCCGGTTATTTTTGTTAACTCTGAAATCAACCCTGGCATAACCATGTAAATTAAATACCTGCCAGCATTTGATAACGATTTTTTCAATTTCATCTAATAGCACTCTATCGCTTTCCGGAAAATCAAATGTTCTAACAGTGTGCTTGTATTCAAATGTTTCTTCGTCCCATTTAGCTGCATAATCAAGGATTTTGGGCATGTCTTTCGGAAAATCGACAAATTTTATTTCAGCAGGGGAAAGCATTTTTGCGCCATCGGGAGTTGTTAGTACAGAGATATTGAATTCCCTTCCATCAATGAATTCTTCGGCAAAGAAATGATGTTTATAGATGCGTCGGTAATCTTCGATAATGTCTTTCTGAAAACCCTGAATAATACTTTTTTTGCTTATTCCAACGGAAGCATCTTCAAAAAGTGGTTTTATGATATAGGTTTTGTTGTTGTCGAGCTTTTCAATATCTTTGGATTCAAACCATCCGGCAG
This sequence comes from uncultured Bacteroidales bacterium, assembly GCA_964508675.1. Lineage (GTDB taxonomy): Bacteria > Bacteroidota > Bacteroidia > Bacteroidales > GWA2-32-17 > Ch61. The sequence continues at coordinate 1,246 of CAZDUU010000514.1, forward strand.
TAGGAAGATTATTGGAGGCAAGAATTTGTTTGGTCAGGGTTTTATTTGCTGTAATAAAAATACTGTCAACACCGCAACCTGTATAGGGAATTTTCATGCTTTGCAGCAATCCGGGCCCCAGATAAATAAGCTCAGGCCTTTCTTTTATGCCTTCGAACATATTGACGGCAATATCCGGAGCGTACTTTTCAATTTCTTCTTTTGCAAGTTCAAGGTTCATTCCTGCAAAAAAACGCTTTGTCTCATATCCCAAATCATGCAATGCCTTTTCAAAAACCTGCGCTTCGTCCAAAACATCAAGCTCATCGGGCAATGCATTTTCGGAAAGCTGATTTATCAATATGGCTGCTTTCATAGCTTAAATCTTTTTAGGGCTGATTTTATCATCATTTCCAAGAGCTTATCGTATGAAGTGCCATTTAATCGGCACAAAATAGGGAGATCAGAATCAACGGGGTTCAATCCTGCCAAGGGGTTTACTTCGATAAAATTTGGAATGCCTTTTTCGTCGCAGCGTAAATCAATGCGGCCTCCATCGCGACATTCCAGAATCTGCCATGCTTTAAGGGCCACTTCTTCGCATTTTTTTACCATGGCAGCTTCGGGTACAAAATATTTTACTCTTTCGTAGTAATCGCTTTTATTTTCGTATGAATAAACATCTTTTTCGGCCCGTTGGGTTAATTGAATTTCCATTACTCCGACAGATTTTGTTTCGCAACCGGTTCCAACAATGCCAACGGTAAACTCTCTTCCTGAGAGAAATGTCTCGATTAATGCAGGCTGATGGAATGATTGCAGGATATTTTCGCAGGATTTTTGAAGTTCTTCATGGTTTCTGATCACTGAATTCTGGTTAATTCCTTTTCCGGTTCCTTCAGCTAACGGTTTTACAAAAAGTGGAAAAGGGAGATGAATTTCTTTCAAATCGTTTAGTGAATAAGCTACTGCAAAATCAGGTGTGGGAACTCCTGCGTCGCGAACAACGCGCTTGGCCATTGCT
>CAZDUU010000515.1:0-2246 GCA_964508675.1 uncultured Bacteroidales bacterium
GCTATGTTTACGACAAATATTCACCGGATGGATTAATATATAGCAGATTAGGTTTAAGATATAAAATAAACCACTGGATACAGGCAAATATTCTTTTAAAAACACATTTTTTCAAAGCTGATGTAATTGAATTCGGAATCTCCATATACAAAAAAAGGGAAGCAAAACTTCCCTTCCGTTAATTTTTTTCTTCAACCTTTAAAATCTGAATCCCATAGTAGCTACCATACCAAAACTGTTCTGTGTCAGATTAACCTCGTTATTAGTGACAACTGAAGGATCATATAAATAATATTTTTCTTTCTGGGTTGAATATAAAAATCCTAAGTCAAAATAAGAATATTCTCCTTTTATTCCTATTCCGAAAGAGTAAACAGACCTAGCTCCATCATTATCAATAACAGATGATTCATATGGGCTTGAGTAAAGTCCGTAACCGCCTCTTAAAAAGATTTCGCTTAAACGTAATTCGACTCCTGCCCTTATATTTCCTACCGGTCTATAAGCTTTTTCGATTACTTTATCTTCAAAGTCAAAAGTGTATTCATCTGAACGTAAGCGAGCCATTGAATAATCCACATATTCATATTCCAGTGAAAAGTTTGCCAATGGAGTCTTAACATCATCGCCTGAGCTATATAATACAAATCCCATGCTTGCTATGGCTTTAAAAGGAGTCGTTAATTCATAATCAAAACTTCCTGCAGGTGAGTTTAATACTTTTCCATCACCATGATTGGCATCGTTAAAAGATGACTTAATATTGCTACTATAACTATCTGATAAGTTAAAAAAGGTTGGAGTATGTAATGCAAATCCTAATCTAAACCAAGGAATTGGTGTATATAGCATACCAAATTTAAAATTAAAGCCTGATCCTGTAGTTTTTAATTCTTTGTTGTAATCGAAATAGTTAAACGAATTAATGGTATCTTTATCATCTATTTCCGAATAATCAGCAAATTCTCTATATCTGACGGTCTGAATCCCCAAACTCATTCCTAAAAACAATACATCTTTATAATTGCCGCCTATTGCAAACAGGTATTCCCCCATTCCGCCAGTAGTACTTATGCTCTTAACCTGACGTTCACCATAATTTGATAATGCCGTTTTATAAAGATTTGTTCCGTTTGTATCCGGATCTATTAAATAAGCATCCCAAGCCAATCCTTCATTAAAACCATCCAAATCATCTACTTTTTTCCCATTTGCGATTGCAGCAAAATAATCTGTCATAGATGAAGAATTATTATATCCGTCAATCTTAACATACTTAGAAAAATCATTCAATCTGTTATATGTAAACGCAAAAGATACAGATTTCCAGTCAGCACCTTCACCATTATTATGATTTGCAACAAATCCAATATTTCCCATCTGAAAATGAAATCGGTAATCGTCAAGACTACTTCCATTATAAGAGGCATTTGCATTATTAAAAGTAAAGTATGGAGTGATCGTTATTTCCGATCCTTTGTATTTTCCTAATGCAGCAGGATTTAAAGATATTGCAGACACATCGGCAGCTAAAGAGCTAAGCGACGAACCCGTTGACATAAATCGTGCTGTACCACCATAATAATTTTGAGAATATCTCAACGCATCCACTTCATTTTGAGCAAATAATGCAAGTGAATATAAACTTAATACTATTGTTACTATCTTTTTCATAAATCATCTGAGTTTAATTTGTTTAACGTCTGCGACCGCCACTGCTACTACCGGAACTACTTCTACTGCTGCCACTACCTCCGCTGGAACCACCAAAACTACTACCCGAAGAACTTCTGCTGGGTTGTGAATAAGAAGGACTGCTTTGACGTGAAGGTTGTGAATAAGAAGAACTATTTCTGGAAGGTCTGGAATATGAAGGAGTAGAATTTGAATGATTTTCAGAAGGTCTGGCGTTTTCATTTGAACGTGAAGGCTGAGGAACAACTTCTCTGTTATAAGAATTATTTTCTGGTTTACGGTACTCAATTGTACCGTTATTCCTTGATGGTTGAGAATAGGAAGGGCGTGAGTTATTTGGCTCAACATTAGAAGGTCTTTCAGGGCGTTCCTGAGGGTTAATATTTGGCTGAACAGGTCTACTGTTATTATTATTATTATTTTGCTCAGGTCGCGAATAATTAGGTCTGCTATTGGAAGGATTTATGTTTTGCGGACGATTATTATCAGGACGTTCTAAAGAGTTCGGATTCTGGTTAACATTATTTTGCTGAGGTCTCTTACTTTCGTTT
>CAZDUU010000516.1:0-2235 GCA_964508675.1 uncultured Bacteroidales bacterium
AGAAACCTAATGCAATAATGTGTCCTGCCGTTATGTTCGCAAAAAGACGGACCATCAATACAAAAGGCTTGGTAAAAACTCCGATTATTTCAATAATGGGAATTAGAGGAACTGGTATTTTTAACCACCAGGGAACTCCGGGAGCATTAAAGATATGTAGCCAATAATTTTTGTTTCCGCTAAAGGTTGTAATGGTAAAAGTGAATAATGCGAGTACCATTGTAACTGCAATATTTCCCGTTACATTGGCTCCGCCGGGGAAAATGGGTATTAAACCAATCAGGTTTGAAAAGAATATGAAAAAGAATACTGTAAGCAAATAGGGCATGTACTTCGTGTATTTGTGTCCCAGTGAAGGTTTTGCAATATCATCGCGTACAAATAATATCAGGGGTTCTACCCATGAAGCCAGTTTTTTGGGTGCGCTGTTGGGATTTTTCTTATAATAACGGGCGGTAGAGATAAATACCCATAATAAAAGCAGAATGATGATAAAGATTTCAATAACATTTTTGGTGATTGAAAGATCCAAAGGAAGTTTTGCAGCAGTATCCGGTTCTCCGCTTTCATTTACCTCAACTATTTTTCCGCTTAAATCACCTTCTGTTTCTAATTTTAATCCGTTATAAACTTCTTCGCCATGATGAAATTCCGATGACATGAAAAAGAACCATTTTTGCTGTTTATAGCTGTAAAGAATAACAGGAAGAGGAATATTAATGTGTTTTTCGTTTATAGTCGCAATATGCCACTCGTGGTTATCTAAAATATGATCAATGATAAATTCACCCGGTTTAAAAGTACTTGTTTCAGCTTTGGTACTGTCTTTTTGTTCTTCGTTTGCCAGAACTTTTAAATTAACCAGAAATGCTGATATAAATACGAATATAACTAAAATCCAACGTTTATTCCACATGAATATTCACATTTTTTTAATGCTCAAAAATAATGAGAATTCTTTTTAATACAAACTTCTTTTGAAAAATAATTTGATTCTAATTTTCATTATTTCACTGTTTGCCGGAAATATTTTTTTAAAATTGCTCATCTTCTTTAGGATGAGGTATTATTTTTACCGTATCGTTGTGGAATAAAAAAAAAACTTGTACGTTTGCGGTCAAAAAAAATGAAGAACAATACTTTTGTCGTTATTATGGCTGGCGGCATTGGAAGCCGCTTCTGGCCTCTAAGTCAGACCAATTACCCCAAACAGTTTTTAGATATTCTTGGCACCGGAAAAACCTTTTTACAGGAAACAGCAGAGCGTTTTCTTTCACTTTGCCCATATGAAAATATGATTGTTGTAACCAATGCGGAATATAAAGATATTGTTGCAGAGCAATTACCAGAAGTCCCTGTGGAAAATATATTACTTGAACCCATGCGTAAGAATACGGCTCCCTGTATCGCATATGCAAACTCAGTTATCGCTCAAAAAAATAAAAATGCAAACATTATTGTAAGCCCTGCAGATCATTTAATTTTAAATACCGAAAAATTTATAAATATTATCAGATCCGGTTTGGATTTTATTTCCGGGCAAAGCGCATTGCTTACCATCGGCATAAAACCGACCCGTCCTGAAACCGGTTATGGATACATCCAGGTAAATCATGAGGAAAAGTCGGCAAATCCGATTTTAAGAGTTAAAACGTTTACTGAAAAACCAAATTATGAGCTTGCCCAATTTTTTCTAAAAAGTGGAGATTTTTTCTGGAATAGTGGTATTTTTATCTGGAATGTGAACACCATCAAAAAGGCTTTCGAGGATTATTTACCCGAGGTTTTTCACTTATTTGATGAGTTTATTAATAGCAATTCGAATGAAGAACAGGGTTTATCCTATGTTTACAGCGAATGCCCCAATATTTCCATTGATTATGGTATAATGGAGAAAGCAGATAATGTTTTTGTCATAAAAGCTGATTTTGGCTGGTCTGATTTGGGAACCTGGGGTTCGTTATTTGAAAACCTCCAGAAAGACAAAAAAAATAATATTGTAAGAGGAAGTCAGGTTTATGTTCACGATTCGGATAATAATTTTATTCAGTTACCGAATGGAAAGATTGCTGTGATTAACGGTGTTTCTAATCTTATCGTTGTTGAACACGAAGATATGCTTCTGATATCTGATAAAAATAAAGAACAGGAAATTAAAACAGTGGTAAATCAGATAAAATTAAAGTAAGATTTATTGTTAATGCAATATATAGCTTTAAGAAAAATCGTATAACT
>CAZDUU010000517.1:0-2230 GCA_964508675.1 uncultured Bacteroidales bacterium
CCGGCACCTAAACGTACATTAAAAATTAAACCTGTAGTTGAGTGTGGATAATATTTCCCCGTTTCAGAGCTTAGTTCTTTATATTGTAATTGATTAGCAAGTCCAGCCATAACAGTCGCATTAAAAACCCAGTTTTTGTATAACCAGTTTTGCATGTAACCTCCAAAAACACCAATCAATAGCGATGTAAATTGCTTTAATTTAAAGTCGTTTTGGTAAAGGCTGTCAATATTAGGATTCAGTAATGTAGAATCACTATTTACATTGAAAATATTGAATTTTGCTCCGGCTGCCCATGTCCCAACCTTCTTTTTTTGAATCTCGGTTAATGAGTAAGCTGCTTTAGTTGAATATTGCTTATGATTAATGATTCTGACAAAATTTAATCCCAGTTGGGTCATCCCGATATCGTTTCTGATAAGAGCTTTTTCATCAGGAGGAATAACTTCTTTATTGGTGGAATAAAAACCAATATAATTTTGCAAAAACAGATCAATAATATATTTTCTGGGGTAAATATGAGTTTGTAAATCAATTCGTTGAGTTGTTCCGTATTTGCTTTCATTTAATTTCCCAGATGAGAATAAGCCTACAGATAAATCAATCCATTTAAATGAACCGCCAATTCCAAAACTTCCCCAGGAATTCGGCTTATAGTCCAGACTAAACTTGTTTTTTATGCTGGAATATGTTATTGAATTGTTTTTTGTATTTAGATATGAGTAAAAAGTGCCTTTATAAGGTTGTTCCTGTATATAGTTAGTATCTATTTGCGAAAAAAGTGAGCTGTTTATAAAAATTAGAAATGCGAGAATACGCACCATATTTCTATAGTTTTATCAGTTTTTGTTTGTAACCGTTTATTTCAACTATATATACTCCCTTTGGTAAGTCTGGAATATTTACTTCATTTTTTGCTTTACATCTTTTAATAAGCTTTCCATCAATGTTGTAAATGTTGATTTCTGATACTGTATTTAAACCTGTAATATAAATTTTATCCAAGGCTGGATTGGGGTAAACAGAAAAAAATGGCAAAAAGCTTAAATCCTCAGAAGTAATAATAGTCCCTATTTTATTTACTATGTAATTTGCTGGATCAATTGTAATCTGGTTTACTGCAAAGGGAATATAAGCGCTGAAAATCTGATTATTATATTGGTGGTCAAATCTGATGGTTGTGTCTTGTGTGCCATCTGAGAATTTTATCTCAACGGGGAGATGGAAAAAAGGAGTAACTGTTGGGGCTGATGCTGTAAGGCTCAAGTTAAAATTAATCGTATCATGTTGTTGATTCCAAACCATTGAGTATGTGGGATAGCCTTCGCCATAATACCATTCATCAAATAAAGTAGTAAAATCTATACCTGAAACTGTGCCTGCATAGTTTTTAAAATCATCACCTGAAGCAGTAGAAAAAGCATGTTGCTGCAAAAATCCTTTCAAGACATTAAAAAATACAGTATCGTTATTTATTATGTGCCTCATCGTGTGAACGATGGCGGCACCCTTTTCGTAAGTAAGACGGTAATCAAAAATTCTGTTTTCATCATTAACGTCAGCAAATGGAATATAAATACTTCCGTCTGGCGCAGCCATAATATCGTTATGAACATCAACCATCCAGCTGTCTGCATTAGCTAATGTCATCAGGTACTCCTGGCCTAAATAATAGGTGTAAGTGGCAAAACCTTCGTTTACCCATATATCCTGCCAGTTTGAACAAGTTACATAATCGCCAAACCATTGATGTCCAAGTTCATGGATTATCAACTCAAAACTATACGATGATAAAGTAGTCATAGTCTGATGTTCCATTCCGCCTCCTATTGGAGCTGTGCAATGGCCATACTTTTCCTGATGGAAGGGGTATAACCCGTAAAGGTTTGAAAGTAATTCCACAAAGGGTTTTGTGTTATCAATCTCTGCCTGAAAATAGGGCAGGTAACCGGAATTATCATATAAATAATGTTGAATAAGTATTGAATCTTGTAATCCTTGAGGATGTGCATATTGCAGATATTCCTGATAATTGCTTAAAGTAAAACTTAAAAGATAGTAGTCAATAGGGTAATAGGTTTTCCATTCATAGCGAACCAAATTATTTGCAAGCGGCACCGTGTTTTTGAGCAAACCGTTCGAGCCTGCTTTTAGCGTGTTGGGGCAGGTAATAAAAATCCATGCGGAATCAGCTTTGTCATTAAGTTCTTGTTTGCAGGGGAACCAGTCC
>CAZDUU010000518.1:0-2229 GCA_964508675.1 uncultured Bacteroidales bacterium
AAAAACCGAGCATAAATCAAAATAATACTTAACCCGACCTTCGATATAGGACTTCTTTGGTATTTCAGGAAACGGAATGTTGAACTCTTCACATATTTGCTCAACTTTATATAAAGAGCGTTTAAAAAGATACGGAAAAAAGTATTCGGGATATGCCAAATATAAGCCAATAGAAAATTCAGCGATAGAGAAATAATCAATGAGAAGGTATTTATCAGAATAAGAGCAAACTCCCTCTGTTTCTCCTTTTGTGTTTTTATGATAAAGACTTATTCCTTTCTCCTTAATATTCTGGATAACTGCATAAATTTCTTTAATGTTAGTAATTTTAAGTTTATTCTTATAATGAAAAGCAACGGATTCGATTATATTAAAGCTCAATTTTGCAGATCCAAACTTTTCTATTAATTCTTTATCATTATATACTCCATTTATAGGATATTTTGAAAAATCAACTGTAAATAAATATGAAAATGTTTCGTTTGTAATATCTTTCTGCAATTCCTGTAATTGAGGTAAGTTTAATTCTGTACTTTTGAAAAGGCTAATTAAACTCTTTCCTTTTTCAGATTCCTTATATAGCTCGAATATATAATGATTAAATTTCATTCTGAATTACTCACAGGCTAAAATCTGCGAATGAAAATGCGGAAGTTAAATTGTAAAAATTACTTCATCAGGGCTTTTACAGGTTCGATGCCGGCATAAGTTCCTTCCTGTATAGCTTTTAGCACAGCACCACCACCGGTAAAGATGTAATAACGCGGGCTGTCGAGTGCCACGATATACAAACCGGGTAGCAGACGTTTTAGTTCCTGCATGGTGTCGCCACCACCGTAAAGCTTAACCGATTCGGGGCTTTCGTCGATAATCTGATCGAGGGCAATGGTTCCTTCGTTGAAGTAGGGCATAAATCCCATAACAGCATTGACAAAAATAGTTTTTGCCTGGTGGAAAACTTCAAGAATATGTGGTTCTTTAAAACTGTCGGCCGACACGTCGAGTACATAATTCAATGTAGTTCCGGGCTGCAGTTTGCGTATATCGTGAACGCGGTATTGCCCTTCTATTTTGCCTTCAAGGGTATCCGATTCAACTATATACGGACATTCGAGCACTTTATCTTTAAATTGTTCGGCAAAAGCAACAAATTTGCGGGCATGTTCCAGATCTTCGTCTTCGATACCTTTTATGCTGATATTATATTTGGCTGCGAGGTATGCATTGTAAATAACTCCGCCCAGCATCAGGTAATCGGCTTTTTGCAGCAGGGCATACAACGAATCAATTTTGGTATCGAACTTTGAACCGGCTACCACCGCTAAAAAGGGTTTATTGGGATTGAAAATACGTTCGAGGTTGATTAGTTCTTTTTGCATTAAAAACCCTGCATACGACGGAAGATATTTGTTTACTTTTACAGTAGAAGCATGGGCCTGCCACGAACCAAAAGCATCGTTTACAAATATATCGGCCAGCCCTGCCAGTTGATGAGCAAAGCGGTCGGCATCTTCGCCTTTTGATTCTTCGCCTTTGAACCAGCGCGTATTGGGCAGATAAATAGCATCGAGACGTCCTTCTTTCAAATCGCGGATCATGTGGTTAACGGAAGTCTCTAATCCGAAATAGCCCAGGTTTCCGTCTTTGGTAAATTCGGGAACACCAATGTTGATATGAAGTTTATTCTGCAGATAATCTACAATGGTTTGAATAGAAGTATTGTCGTTTATTTCTATTTCGCCGGTCTTTTTGTTTTTGGGCCTGCCAACATGCGTCATCAGGATAATTTTTCCTCCCTTGGCATTGATGTAATACAGCGTTGCCATGGTAGCATCAATCCTGTAAGGGTCGTAGATAATGCCTTTTTTAACTACATTGTGGTCAACACGAACCAATACAATTTTATCTTTAAGGTCAGCTTCCTGCAAACCGTTCAAAGGCAGAATATTTTTCATGATCAGTATATTTTAAGAAGATTCTATGTAAAGATAAGGAATAAAAAGACAGATTATTTCTTTTTTACGTTCTTCTTTACTTCGGCATTTGCAGTTTTTATACGTATTGTTGTAATACCGGGTTATTTTCTTCCTTCTAGGTATTCGAGCATGGCACCACCACCGGTAGAAACATAACTCATCTGATCGGGCAGGTTTTACTGGTTAATTGTATCTAGGCAGTCGCCACTTTCAATAAGTGAGAAAGACTCGGTGATAGTAGCACTTGCTACTG
>CAZDUU010000519.1:0-2209 GCA_964508675.1 uncultured Bacteroidales bacterium
GTTGGAGCAGACAAACTAACATTTGAGATCAAATAAGAACCTGAAATGGTGAAAGTTAGATTTGTTGACGGGCCAGCTGTTACCACATATGTAAAACCCGTTAACGTAGTAGTAGAGACTGATAAAGTTGGGGTATAAACAGTTCCGCTACAACTCACATTTTTGGTTGTTGCTCCTGTACTTGCGCAGCTAATACTTTCACTATTGTAATTTCCAGCTGGTAATCCTGCTTTTAAACGAACATAAATAGTTGTATTTGTTACGGTTCCGCCTGACTGAGTTAAAGTTATTGTACCTGGATTTGCGACAAAGCCGCTACCAGAAGTTGTAGAAATTTCATAATCTATTGGAGGAGTAAGAGTGATATCATTTATAAGGTTTGCACCAGAAATAGTAAATGAATGCTCCGCAGAAGGACCAGTACCTAAATTATAATTTAAAGAAGTTAAAGAAGTAGGTGAAACGGTTATTGTAGGAGGAAAAACAGTTCCACTACAGCTTACATTTTTGGACAATGCTCCTGTGCTTGAACAACTTACATTTTCACTATTATAATTTCCTGATGATAAGCCTGCTTTTAAACGAACATAAATAGTTGTATTTGTTACGGTTCCGCCTGATTGAGTTAAAGTTATTGTACCTGGATTTGCAACAAAGCCACTGCCTGAGGTTATAGAAATTTCGTAATCTATTGGAGGAGTTAAAGTAATATCATTTGTAAGATTTGAGCCCGAAATTGTAAATGATTGTTCTGCAGAAGGACCTGTACCTAAATAATAATTTAAAGAAGTTAAAGAAGTAGGTAAAACTGAAATAGTTGGTACTGGGGTATACGGTGATATGAGAATATCATCAATATACACAGTTGAAGCAGTTCTATAAAATTGTACAAGAACATTAGAAGAAGCGGTATTAATTGTCGCTGTTTTTAATACAGCTGATCCTGTTGTAAGTGCAAAAGGAGAACCTGTAGCAGCATTCCAAGTACTTCCACCATCTGTTGAGTAATTAACCTGAACAGAACCAGAAGTTGTACTACTTGAGGCATAGAATGTAACAGTAGAGACTCCCCCGGTTGGTATATTTGGGGAGGTAATTTGCGCACCTGTTTGACTTCTTAACTGACAAGAATAAGAGCCCGAATTTACTCCGGTTGTTCCTTGCATTACTCCACTTGCCTGTCCAGTCCATGTTCCTGAAGTTAATGTATATGAAGTAACTGATGAATAAGATGTTGGTAAACCACTTTCAAATCCTTCACTAATTTGACATTCTCCCCTAAAAAAACTGAGAATAAATATCAACACAAAACTATATCTCAAATTTTTCATCATACTATTCCTAAAACGTTTAAAATAAGCAAAAGGTTGCTTTTTAAGCTTTATTTTTTTGTTAATAAATAAGGAAAATTATCAACTGTTTTCGATAGGCTATTGATGCAGACTGGTAATTGGAAGTATATCAACCAATTCTTCTTTCAGCCAGTGGGATTTTAAATTTAACATTTTTGCAGTTTCTGTATTTTCTAGGTTGTCATCTATAAATAGGGTTTCTTCGGGCTTTAATTTCTGGTTATCCAATACATGTTTATATATTTCAAAATTAGGTTTACGCATTTTCAATTCAAATGAAAAAAAAGCTTTATTAAAAAAACCATTAAATTTTAATCCTCCTGTAGCTTTTTCAAAATCAATTGCATAACTTAAATAATGCAGATGATTTGTGTTGCTAAGAAGATAAATTTTATAGTCTTTTTTAAGCTCCTTTAAGAGTAAAATTCTTTTTTGCGGAATATCAAGCAGCATTGCATTCCAAGCTCTTATTATTTCGTTATTTGTAGTTTCAGATGAACAATATTGTTTAACATGCATCAAAAATTCATTATCAGAAATAGCACCTAACTCATATTTATTTAATAAATTTGATGTATTTACATCTGTAAAGAGCTTTTCAGCATTATATAGTTTAAGCTGCTTAAGCGCCTGTATCGTTTTTTTTGGATCAATATTAATGATGACACCTCCAAAATCAAAAATAATATTTTTAATTCCTGCCAATAAATCCATGATTAAAAATACTTGGGAGTAATAATGTCAGATAAGATGATTGCTTTTTTCCACTCTTCCTCAGTTACCGTGAACTTTTCGGTCTTTTCCTCATGTAAAATCACATTTTGGCTTTTTTTCTTATTAATCAGTTTGTGATTAGC
>CAZDUU010000520.1:0-2206 GCA_964508675.1 uncultured Bacteroidales bacterium
TATTATAGTTTCGATTTCGCCAATGGGTCTTTGTAATAAGCTATCTTCAGCTTCGATAATGAATTTGCCTGCATGTTTTGATAAAATAGGAATAAGAAGCCGGAGACAGAGAGCAGACTCTCCTGCATTGTATACTTTAGTTGCCGGTTTTTTGCAGCCTTTAATCATTAATGAACTTTCATTCAGACCAATTTCTGCTCCCCAGGCTTCAGCAATATTGAGTATACTCAAAACATCATTGCAAAGGGTTACGTTCTCGAGAATGCTCTGTTCTTCACACTGCATCGCTAAAGCTATAAGCCTGATAAGTTCGCTTTTAGAAGCGGGTGCAGTCCATATGCCTTTTAAATAGGGTATTTTAACCTCAATATTCATTATAAAATCTTGTTTAGCAATTTTACATATTCAGAAATTTCAATTTTAATGATACTTGATTTTCCGACTTTTTCAATTACGGGTATATGTAAATATTTGTTTTCTTTTTTCTTATCGTATAAAATACCGTTAATGATTTTTTCTTTGTTGAGTTCAGAAGTCTTAACAGGGAAATATTTCGTTAAAATGGAGTTCACTTTTTTTATTTCCTGATCTGGTGTATGTCCGGTCAAATGTGAAATCTTAGTTTCGAGCAACATGCCGATAGCAACAGCATCGCCATGTTTAATGTTGTGATTTATTTCTATAGCATGTCCTATGGTATGGCCAAAATTTAACAATTTTCGAATACCCTTTTCTTTAAAGTCCTGTTCAACGATTTGAATCTTGGTTTTGATAGATTCTTCAAGTATTTCCCGGGTAATAATTCCTTTTGACTTCTCCAGCATCTGAAGAAGATGTTCATTGAGCCCGATTCCATGTTTGAATATTTCGGCTAATCCCTGGCGATATTCTTCTGTTGACAATGTTTTCAGAAAATTAAGGTCAATCAAAATTTTTTTTGGGGCATAAAAGCTTCCGATAAGATTTTTATTTTGATTAAAGTTGACGGCTGTTTTTCCGCCAATAGCAGCATCCGTCATTGCCAAGAGTGAGGTCGGAACAAGAGTATGCGGTATGCCCCGGTACCAGAGCGAAGCTGCCAGCGAACCGATGTCGCAGGTTAACCCACCTCCGATTATACAGAGGGTAAAGCTTTTATCAACATTATTTTTGTAAAGAAAATTAAAAACGGATGTAAGTTGCTCCAGTGTTTTGTTTTCTTCTTTTGCCTCTATGATATAAAGGGGATGAAGCTTTGAAAAGGCGGGGTAGGTCGCGATTAAGTTTTTATCGCTGATAAACGCAACGTTTTTGTTTTTAATTTCCGAAAGAAATGATGAAAAATCGGTGAATTGTATTTTAGATTTTGAAGCTTCTTTAGCCATGTTAAATAAGATGTTTTTCAATATAGTCAACCATTTGTTTAATAGCAAGTGTCCTGTGGCTTATCGTATTTTTAATGCATAATGGCATTTCGGCAAAAGTTTGGATATTTCCTTCGGGAACAAAAACAGAGTCATATCCAAACCCGCTATTGCCTTTTCTTTCCTCAATAATTTTTCCTCTGATAATTCCGTTGAATATGTATTTTTTCCCCTTAAAAATAAGTGCAATACAGCAACGAAACTGAGCACTTCTGTCCTCTTTGCCTGCCAGTTCAGTGAGCAACTTTTTGATATTTGATTCGGAGTTTCCGTCTTCACCAGCATAGCGGGCGGAGTAAACTCCCGGTTGCCCGTTTAACGCACTTACTTCAAGCCCTGTATCATCGGCAAAAACATTGAGTTTTGTGGCAGAGTATATGGCTTGTGCTTTTATCAGGGCATTTTCTTCCAAGGTGCTTCCAGTTTCATTAATTTCATGATGGTATTGAATGTCTCTTAGTGTTTTAAGATTAATAAATGAAGGTAATAAAAGCTTTATTTCGTCTGCCTTGTGAGCATTATGAGAGGCAAAAATCAATTCCATACTATTCTTTAATGAAAGTCCTTACAAAAGTATTCTTTTTTGTTTTTATCCGAAATAGGTATATTCCGTCTGAAAGTCCGCCTAATTCAAGGTTTAGTTTATTAATGCCACTTGTGAGATTGATTTTTTCGGAGATCAACATTTTTCCAGAAACTTCAGAAATCTCAATATTGGCTTCCTGTTCTTCTGCTATTTGGGCTAAAATAATAAGATTTGAGCTTACAGGGTTTGGATAAGCGTTTAATAGCTGCTCTTCGCC
>CAZDUU010000521.1:0-2200 GCA_964508675.1 uncultured Bacteroidales bacterium
TCCATATTCTAATCTTCTACCAATTGAAGGTTGTTGATAATAAAATCCTGACGTTCAGGTGTGTTATTGCCCATATAGAACAACAGGAGCTGATTGATAGTGTCGTCTTTGCTCAGTTTAACGGTTTCAAGACGCATATCCTTACCAATGAATTTTTTAAACTCGTCGGGAGAAATTTCACCTAATCCTTTAAAGCGGGTGATTTCAACACCGCGTCCCAGTTCTTTTATTGCTTTTTCTTTTTCGTTGTCGTTGTAGCAATAAATGGTTTTTTGCTTGTTTCGCACGCGAAAAAGCGGTGTTTGCAATATGTACAGGTGACCGTTTTTGATTAAATCTGGATAATACTGCAAAAAGAATGTGATCATGACTAGGCCGAGATGCAGACCATCAGCATCAGCATCGGATGCAATAATTACCTGGTTGTAGCGCAGGTTGTCAATCCCTTCTTCTATATTCAGAGCGGCAATGAGCAGATTTAACTCTTCGTTTTCGTAAATGATACGTTTGGGTTTACCAAAAATATTTTCAGGTTTTCCACGTAAGCTAAAAACAGCCTGAACATTGGCATCACGTACTTTTGTGATGGAACCACTGGCCGAGTCACCTTCGGTAATAAACAGCGTCGATTCCAGTTTTCGTTCGTGATTAGAGCTGAAATGAAACCGGCAGTCGCGAAGTTTTCTGTTGTGAAGACTGGTTTTTTTAGCTGTTTCACGTGCTTTTTTCTGAACAACTGAAATTGCTTTGCGTTCTTTTTCCGATTCCAGGATTTTTTGAAGCAGGACTTCAGCCGTCTGCGGGTTTTTGTGTAAAAAATTATCTAATTGTTCCTTTATAAAATCGCCGATAAAGTTACGGATACTGGGTCCGTTGGGGCCAACATCTTTGGAACCTAATTTGGTTTTGGTTTGCGATTCAAAAACAGGTTCTTCGATTCGAATGCTTAATGCAGCAATCAGTGAAGTCTTAATATCGGCAGTATCAAAATCTTTTTTGTAAAAATCACGGATGGTTTTGGTAAAAGCTTCTTTAAAGGCCATAAGATGAGTTCCGCCCTGGGTAGTGTGTTGCCCGTTGACAAAAGTAAAATATTCGTCAATGTAACTGTCGCCATGCGTAAAAGCGATTTCAATATCCTCGCCACTCAGGTGAACAGTAGGGTAGAGCGCATCAGTATTGAGGTTTTCCGTTAAGAGGTCGGCCAGACCGTTTTTGGAGTAGAAGCTCTGACCATTGAATTTTATGGTTAAACCACGATTAAGAAAGCCATAGTTCTTGATGAGGTTTTCGATGTATTCAAAGTTAAAATGATAATTTTCGAAAAGTTCACTATCCGGAATAAAAATTACTTCAGTTCCGTTTTGTTCCGTAGTGGCTTCGCGTTTATTGTCTTTAATCAGCAATCCCTGTGCAAAGACGAGCTCACGCATTTCTTTCTCGCGGTAGGTTCTGATGATAAAGGAATTTGAAAGTGCATTTACGGCTTTTATTCCGACTCCGTTCAATCCTACAGATTTTTTAAAAACTTTGGAATCGTATTTTGCACCGGTATTCATTTTTGAAGCGACATCCAAAAGTTTTCCCAGAGGAATGCCTCGTCCGTAATCGCGAACACGCACCTGCTGTTCATTGCATTCTATTTCAATAACTTTTCCAAATCCCATGGCGAATTCGTCGATGGAGTTGTCAACTACTTCTTTTATAAGCACATAAATACCGTCATCGCGAAAGCTTCCATCGCCTAATTTTCCGATATACATTCCGGGACGTTTGCGAATGTGTTCACGCCAATCGAGCGTTTTGATTGAATCTTCGGAATAATTTTCTACCATCTAAACAAAAAATTTTGTTCAAAGATAATGGATAAAAGGCTTTATTTGCCTAATAAAGAGATTTTTTTATGCACCGATTTATTGACAGCTTTTTAACTAAAATCTTTTTTTTACCGGACAGTAGTAGAGAATAAAAAAAATCCAGATACACTTAGTTATCAGGATTTTAATACTTTGATGCTTGTTGTCAATAAATTATTTTTTTTGAACTTTTCCTGTTCCTGTGTTATAAACATTTGCAACTTTAGGATTTCCCTGGTAATAGATGTCGCCGGTGCCGGAATTTTTAAATTCACCACGTTCTTTAACCTGCAGGTTAACGTCCCCTGTTCCTGTATTGGCAATATCAGCTTCGTTGACTACCA
>CAZDUU010000522.1:0-2198 GCA_964508675.1 uncultured Bacteroidales bacterium
TGAAAGATACCATTCTCACAGTTGCCCAATACTCTGATCTGATTGTAATGCGTCATCCGGTTGAAGGAAGTGCACGCTGGGCCAGTGAAGTATCTCCTGTGCCCATTGTAAATGCCGGTGATGGTGCAAATCAGCATCCGACTCAATGTCTTCTCGATTTATTTACCATTAAAGAAACCCAGCACCGTCTGGATAATCTGACACTTACTTTTGTTGGTGACTTAAAATACGGACGTACTGTTCACTCTTTGATTCAGGCGATGTCTATTTTTAATCCGACTTTTCACCTGGTATCTCCCGATACATTGAAATTACCGAACGAATATAAGATGATGTTGAAAGAAAAGAACATTATGTTCAATGAGCATACAGAAATGACCGGAGTTCTGAAAGATTCTGATATTGTTTACGTTACTCGCGTTCAACGCGAACGTTTCTCAGACCCTATTGAATATGAAAAAGTTAAAAATGCATACGTTTTAGATGCATCCATGCTGACAGATACCAAGCCAAATCTCAAAGTTTTACACCCGCTGCCACGTGTAAACGAAATCAGTGTTGACGTTGATGATACCGAAAAAGCATATTATTTCCAGCAGGCTTTAAACGGTGTTTATGCTCGTATGGCAATTATTTCATTAATTCTCGGACTTAAAAATTAATCGATTATGGAACCTAAAAAAGAACTTGTAGTTAGTGCCATTAAAGACGGTACAGTTATCGACCATATTCCGGCAAAAAGTTTATTCAAAGTTATTTCAATATTAGACTTAAATAAGATAGAAACACCTATTACTATCGGGTCAAATCTGGAAAGTAAAAAATTCGGTAAAAAAGGAATTATTAAAATTTCAGATAAATTTCCAAATGATAACGATTTGAACAAAATAGCTCTTTTTGCACCAGATGCAAAAATCAACATCATTCGCAATTACAATGTTGTTGAAAAGAAGGTGGTTCAGGTGCCTGACAATATCGAAGGTATTGTAAAGTGTATGAATCCAAAATGTATCACAAATTTTGAACAGGTAAAGACCAAGTTTGAAGTGATAGATAAGAAAAACGTTGCTTTGAAATGTAAGTATTGCGAAAAGATAACCGATCAGGAACATTTTGAAATGAAATAAAAGAAGGAAGCTTTAAGCTTCCTTTTTTTATTTTTTCATCGCCTTTTCTTTTAGCTCTTGAGGCATTTTTTCTATGGAATATCGTAAAGCTGTTCGGGGCATTCTGTCTTTTCTTTGCATGATAAAATCAAATACTTCTTTCTGATGAGCCTGTGAAGCGACTTTAAGCATCCAACCGTAGCCTTTTTGAACCATATCGTCTTTATCAAGGAGGAGAGTGTCAGCTATTTCAAAAATATCAGTTAAAAACATTCCTTTTTTACCCGGAATGATAAGTGTGACAGATGAAGCACGTTTTATCCAGCGATTCTCCGATTTTGCAAATTCTTTAAGTTTGCTGATATAGTCAGGGTACATTTCGATGAAAGCACCAACTGTATGATTACAAAGGGTATCGCAAGTTGCCCAGTTGTTGACATATTTTTTTATCCAGTTTTCAAATATCTTAAAATCAGAAGGAACAAATTGTTTATTTACATTGTATGACCAGTTACAGGCTATGAACGAAGCTTCCAGATAACCTGATTTAAATAGTTCTTCGCAAAGTTGAAAAATATTATCTTTTTTCAGATTTTTTATTTCCTGAAACAGTTCTTTACTGATTTTACCTGAATCTGATGCTTTGACTCCATAGGGATTGATGGCTTCTTTAAAGTATCTGAAACTGCCTTGCTTTACCTCTGGACTGCTATGCTTGATGAGTTCCTGATGAACTTTTTTCAATATATCTTTCATGTTACTAAAAAATTATCCTCAAATATAATAAATAGTAAAATTGGATGGTTAAGAATAAAAATGTAGTTTTGTCGTTATTTCTGCGGTGAGAGAATTACAGGTCATAGCATTCAATGTGCCTTACCCTCCTGATTACGGAGGAGTTATTGATGTCTTTTATAAGTTAAAAGCTTTAAAAGAAGCGGGAATTGCAGTTACACTTCATTGTTTTGACTATGGCAGAGGCAAGTCATCTGAATTAGAGAAATTATGTAAAAAAGTTTTTTATTACCCACGTTCCAGATCATTTGTTCATCAGTTTTCAAAATTGCCCTTTATTGTAAAAACCAGGAATAC
>CAZDUU010000523.1:0-2181 GCA_964508675.1 uncultured Bacteroidales bacterium
AGAAATGGTCTGGCCCTCTTCTATAGGCAATGCCTGATCATCATATGCCAAACGCTCCAACCCTTTGGACACAAAAAAATGACGTGGTATTTTTTCTATGGCAGCCAACACTTTTTCTGATGTAATACCACGTTCGCGAAGCTTTTCAACTAACTTCTTCCTTAAACCTTTGTATAATAAACTATCTTCCATTTTTCTAAAGCTATGCAAAGGTAAACAAATTATTCAGAATCCGATGCACCCCACTCTGTATAAAACTGATTAAGAAATTGTTCCATAAACTGATGACGTTTCCCGGCGATTTGCTTTGCTTTTTCCGTATTCATTAAATCTTTGAGCAACAGCAATTTTTCGTAAAAGTGATTCAGGGTTGGAGTCTGGCTATTTTTGTATTCTTCTTTAGTCATGTTCAGATTTGGCTTTATTTCAGGATTGTAGATGCTTCTATTCTTGAATCCACCGTAATTAAAAGTTCTGGCAATGCCAATTGCTCCGAGAGCATCCAGCCTGTCGGCATCCTGAACAATTTTAAACTCAATCGTATCAATCGTTGCCTTTGTTTTGCCACCTTTGAAGGAAATATTTCTGATAATTTCAATAACATGATTAACAATGTTTTGCTCTACTCCTAACTGTAACAGGAATTCTGATGCTTTTGCCGGTCCCAATTCCTCATCTCCGTTATTAAACTTAGAATCAGCAATATCATGCAACAAAGCAGAAAGCTCAATTACAATATTATCGGCTTTTTCATTTTCAGCCAGCTTTACGGCCATCGTCCAGACTCTATAGCAATGCCACCAGTCGTGACCTCCTTCAGCATTTTCTAATTCATATCGTACAAAATCCTTTGTTTTCTCTATAATCTCGTATTTTTCCATCTCTCAAAATTTTAGTACAAAAATGCGTTTTTTTGATGAAAAATTAAATTGTTCGCTTATCAACTTTTCAATAATACATCAAGGTTCATTCTGTTAATATTTTTTAAATTTTTGAAGCTCAAAAAACTATTTTTGACATTGTTGCATTGCTGATTATTCAACTATTTTCTCTTTGTCAGAGGGAACTTATTTGATAAAAAAAACGTTTTGACTTTACTTAATTAATATGTAAGTTTGTGAAAATTCAATCTTATGAGAGCTTTATACTTATTTTTTCTTCTATCCTTTATTTTTTCAAGCTCATGGGGTCAGTTAACCATAAAACAAATAGATAAAAAACTCGATAGCCTTCAGACTTCCAAATTAACTGTTCAGCAAAGAATTGCAGCTTATCAGGAGCAATTAAAACAAATAAACAAAGAAATTGCCGATTTACAAAACAAAAAAAAGTCGCAGATGGACCAATCAACCGGCGATTATATCAATGCTAAAACTTCTGAAGGCGGAGCTGTGCTTAGAGATAAACCATCATCACTCGGGAATACCATTACAAATATTCCGGCTAATGCACCCATTAAGGTTTACCGTCAACAGGAAAACCTCTATTTCAAGGTTAATTACAATGGCAGCGAAGGTTATGTAAATTATTCAACAATTGCAACCAATCAGGAAATTGATGATTTTCTCAGCGGAAAACAGACTACTGTTCAGCCTAAACCTAAAAACACAACTATTGTAAGGACTGTAAATGAAAATGATCCTAAATTCCAGAAAATCTCAAAACTCTATGGAAGAGATATCGCTATGAGAATCATGAATAATGAAGCATGGGAAGGAATGACAACCGGGATGGCCTTGGAAAGCATCGGAAAACCTAATAATAAAACCAGTCTGACCACCGACGAAGGTGTAAAGGAAATATGGGAATACAATGACTATAGGCTGGAGTTTTTCAATGGTTCAGTCTCTAAAGTAATTAAGAAATAGCCTATTTCCGCCCAAAATCTGCAGGGATTTCGCCCCAGATTTCAGTTTGCCATTTTATCACTTTATTGGAATAAGTATGTTCCTGCAACCATTTTTCTGCACGGGCAATAAGTTCAAATAAATATGGATTTCGTTCTGTCAGTTCGAGATTTGTCTTTGCTTTTTTATTTCGCACCCATGCAATTGCTGTCTGGCTATCGCTGTAAATATCGTCATTTCGTTTTTTCTGGAAACACAAAGCCAAAGCATGAACAATAGCCAGAAATTCGCCAATATTATTCGTAGCATCGTAGTATGGCCCCTGTAAAAATAT
>CAZDUU010000524.1:0-2173 GCA_964508675.1 uncultured Bacteroidales bacterium
ATCTTTCCAGTACTGGGCATCATTCCCTTTATTGGTGTTGTCCACTATGGACAGCACATAACCGTTTTCTTTTTTTGTATTAAAGATCAGGCAGCCTTTATCCAATTTGTTAATATTAATTCCCTCGCGGCTTTCAATATCAAATCCACCGGCAATTTGCTCAACCTGTAAGAAAGTATCCTTGTTCTCTGATTTAAAAAGACCCACTGCATCTATGGTTTCATCATCCAGTATGCAATCTTTAAAATAAGCTACATAAAATTCTCCGCCTTTTATTTTTGGATGCACACTTTGGTTGTATAAATGTTTTGCCAGATTTACAGATTGTTCGTGCAGACTGTCAGGATTGGTAAAAATTTCAGAAACATATGAATAAACTTCATTCAATGACAGGCTCACATCATGCTGAAAACAGTAATATTCTTCCGACTTGAACGCAGAAAGAAAGTATCCTGATAGAATTTCTGATACTTTATTCGTCAAAAGATTACTTTTTGAAGATAAACTTAAAAGCTCTTCGTTTAATTTATTTCCTACTTTATGAATAGAAAACTGTTGTTTGATTTTTGAAGTTTCAAGGTAATGCATTAAGATAATTTTACTTTGTAGTATCTCTTTCCATTACAACTTCAGCAGAGCTGTCAAGTCCCTGTTTCATATCGTTCATGATTTTCTGCTCTTCCTGTTGAGGAGTTTCCTGTTTTGGAGTTGAGTTGCAGGCAAATAAAAAACCTGAAAGGCACATTACAATAAATAAAAAATGTTTCATATCCGATGGTTTAAAATTAATGTTTTACATAAGTTTCAGGGTCCAGGGCTTTTATGGTCCAGTTGTTTAAAAACGTAACCACTTTGGTTGTGTCGTAACCTTTGTCTTTTTCGAGCAATCCCGAGTCCTGTGTGTGGAGTCGCTTTCCGTTTTTGTCGAGAATTACAAGCACAGGAAAACCAAAGCGTTGAGGGTATTCAAGCTGTTTCATGGCTTCTTCGTTCTTATTTTCGCGGCTGTAATTAAGCGGAATATATACATAAGAAGCTTTTATAATGGAATCAATCTTTGGAACCTGCCCAATAAACTGGTGAAATTTAATACACCACGGGCACCAGTTTCCACCAACCTGTATCAGCACCTGTTTGTTGCTCTGTTTAGCTTCGGCAATAGCTTTTTTTATCTGATCAACTCCGTTGATTTGTGTATCGTAAAGGACTTTTTCCTGCCCAAAAGCCTGAATGCTGATAATGACCGCTAAAAAAAGCAATAATTTCTTCATTTTCTCACTTTTTGAATTTTGGTAAATTGTGAATTATTGAAATCAAAACTGTATTTTTTGAGAAAACAGGCCGGGATTTCCATGATTTTTCCCCACTGATAAATGGAAGACTGGTTCTGATATATAACGCTATTGTCAAGCTTTACGCTAATGTTTACCAGGATGGGTGAGCGGTACGAAAAAACATTTTTCTTTTTTGCTTTCTGATACTTGAGCTGAGCCAGCGTAAAAGGTTTAAAGCTGTCAAATGGTTCTACCTGCAAGCTGATGGATTTTGCACTCCGGGCAGGTTCGTTAACGATTCCTTTGTAGAGGTCTAAATATCCAAGCAAATATTGTGTTTCATTGATATTTTCGGGAATGATGGCAAAAGAATAATCGGTAGTGATGGCGTATGTTTTTCCGATAAACAGTGAAAGATATTCCTGTTCTTCTTTTTTGAGCTGGTCGGCAATGGTTTTGGCAGCCTCCCCCTGTGGCAGTGTTTCCATATCGCCGGTAAACAAATCGAACAGGCGCGAACGTAAATCCATAATATGATGTGCTGCTTCTTTGGCTTTATCTTCTATGCCTAAAGTATCTGAAGTTTTTTTCTGAACAGCTACACGAACCCAGTTGGTGTCCACTTTTACCTGTTTATAAACGGTATCAATGCGTTCCTGAATAAAATCACTGTTCGTCACTTCTTTAAAAGCAATCTGGTCGGGCGAATACGTGTTATTGATAAATTTGCTTTCCTGCTTTTTTGTTGTGCTTCCCGGATTTGTATAAGTTTTGTTGATGGCCAGGATAATGCCGTCGTTTTGTTGAACAATCGAACTGAAAGGAAGACTATGATGATATAAAATAGCAAATATCTGAGAGGTATCGGCCTGGATGGATTCGTTTACGCTGATGTCTTT
>CAZDUU010000525.1:0-2172 GCA_964508675.1 uncultured Bacteroidales bacterium
GTATCTTCCGCAACCGGCTGAGGATATTAACCCTGAAAGTTGCCCGTTTTGCAACAGATAAATATCGTTCTGATGATTTGCAGTTAATATATACCCTGCATTTGTTTCTGTTATATAGGAAAAATATCCATCATCTTCTGCTTTATAAGATGTGAGTTGTGCAAATAAGTGATTAAAAATAAAAAATGCTACAAATAGAAGATAAAAAGCTTTCATATAGAATATATTTTTATACAAAGATAAACCTAAACTGAATAGTTTAGGTAAAAAAATGATTAAAATTTGTATATAAAACCAAGTTTTAAATGCATTCCGCTTAATGCAAGCCAGAATCTTTCAACTCCATTGTTTATAACGGTTAAGGCGTGATTATCTTTATTTACAATTTTGTTATATCTGGTATAAAAATAAGCTGCATTTAAAAAATAACCAAAATGATCTCCCCAGTAATGATTAAATCCAATTCCGGGTTCCAGATAAATGCTGGCTGCGTTTACGTTTGAACCCGAATTTTTATCATAATATTTGAATTGTGATGTACCTAAAGAAAGATTAAAAAAGATGTTATTTTTATCAGACCTTAATACATTATATTTTGCAATAAGGCCCACATTTGTTGCTCTTGCTGATTGAGCAGAATCTTTATTGGTTGCAAAGCCAAGTCTGTCAATGTTAATTCCAATTAAAAATTTAGGAGATAATGAATAATAAGCTCCTAATACATAAATTCCAGTAGCAGTAATACTTTCGTCGCTTTTACTGTCGTTATGTAACATGGAGTAAATGCCAAATCCTCCACCCCCATATATCTGAAATTCGTTTCTGGAAAAGCTGCTTGTTGTGTCATCATAATTATCTTCTTCCTGAGGGAAAACAGGATAAAACACAAGCATGCTTATTATAAATAAGCTGAAAAATTTAAAGGACATAGGACTTTATTCGCAAACCCACTTGGTAGTCTGGTCGCCAACGGTAACTGGTTCTTCGTTTTCTTTATTATCTAATGCATCGTCGCAATATTGGCTTGATGAACCTTCCTGAATTACATTTCCCTGAGTGTCGGTTGTTACTGATTTACAGTCTTTGCAATCTTTTGTACACGAATTCATTGAAATCAAAGCAAATGATGAAAATAAAAGAACAAATAAATATTTCATAACCTATTTTTTCGACAAAGATAAGACATTTTTATATATCC
The DNA here is from genome assembly GCA_964508675.1 of uncultured Bacteroidales bacterium. Lineage (GTDB taxonomy): Bacteria > Bacteroidota > Bacteroidia > Bacteroidales > GWA2-32-17 > Ch61. Next base: position 1,199 of record CAZDUU010000525.1, read on the forward strand.
AAAAATTTTTCCATGGTTAAATTATTCACCATAAGTTGTGGATTTTCAATTAATTCTTTTATTCTCCTGAGAAATAATATTGAATCACGACCGTCCAGAACCCTGTGGTCATATGACAGGGCAATGTACATCATAGATCTGATAACAACTTCGTTATTCAAAGCAACGGGTCTTTGTTGAACAGCATGCATTCCTAAAATAGCTGTCTGTGGATAATTTAATAAAGGTGTGGCAAGTAATGATCCGAATACTCCTCCGTTAGTAATAGAAAACGTACCTCCTTCGAGTTCCTGGATAGATATTTTTTTATTTCTGGCCTTTTCGGCAAGGGTGAATATTTCAGCTTCAATTTGGGCAAGGTTCTTAGATTCTGTGTTTCTGATGACTGGAACAACTAACCCTTTTTCAGTTTGAACAGCAACGCCTAAATCAACGTAATCGAAGTATGTAAGCGTATCGCCATCTAATCTTGAGTTTACAACAGGAAATTCTTGTAAAGCAAAGGTTGCTGCTTTTGAAAAGAATGACATGAACCCAAGCTTTGTCTGATGTTTTTCAAAAAATCGTTCTTTATATTGCTGCCTGATATCATTTATAGCAGTCATATCAACTTCATTGAATGTTGTCAGCATGGCTGTTCCGTTTTTTGCCTGCATCAGTCGCTCGCTGAGTTTCTTTCTGAGCGGACTGAGTTCCTGTTTACGTTCTGTCCGTTGGAAATCCTGGGTCGGTGTAGAAATCGGTTTTGAAGATAAATATTTAATTGTTTCCGAAGTAATTCTGTCCTGCTTGATTGATTTTAACTCAGTTATATTTATTCCTTTTTCTTCAATCATTTTTTTTGCAACCGGAGTTATTTTGGGACTTTGATCATGAATTTCTGCTTCAGGTTTTGGTTGCTCCTTTTTTTCTTGAACAGGAGTTTCTCCGGTTGACTTTATTCCTTCAGTGTTTATAATACAGGCTACGGATCC
>CAZDUU010000526.1:0-2163 GCA_964508675.1 uncultured Bacteroidales bacterium
TGCTGAAACAGGCAAATCCCAATAAATTACATCAGGAATTGTGCGGTTTGAACAAAAAACATAAACTCAACCTGCAGAATCCTTCCATTGATGATGTAAAAGCCTGGGTAGGTTAAGTTTATTGTAATTGTGGTTCGGGGAGATGCCAGATCAAGTCTGGCATGACGGTTTGTGTTTTGTGCACACATGCTACTCAAAGCGTCATTCCGTGCCTGACACGGAATCTCTATAAATGCTTTATTTAAAAATTAATTAAATAATTATTTTTCATTAGAATAGTAATCAATTGTTTCGAGCAATTGATTTGAGAAATTGTAAATATCATCTAAGGAGTTAATTTCATGCTTAGTTTCTTTTTTTTCCTTATCAAATAAACCAATATATTTTTTGTTTTGACTATTAAGCCATAATCTGCAAAGTGGCTTTCTATTATTATCATCTAATAATATTCCAAAATAACTAATTGTATCGCGATAAACAATTCTATCTGACGGTATTTTTGTTCTTAAAATACTTTTTACAATATAAAAACCATTTAATTCTTCTTCAGTTGTTACCGTTTTGCCTTCATCTGTTTCTACTTTATTTTCAGGTTGAGGTTCAGATTCTGCAACCGCTTTTTTAGTAGTGTTGATTGCATTCATTAATCTGTCACTTACAATATCATTAAAGGTTTGATCTACAGTTCTTTTTACAATTTCAGTAAATTGAAGCATTACTCTTTCTGTTGCTTTTCCATCATATACTCGACTTACAAAATATTTTACAAACTCAGGAGTCGGATTTGTCAATTCAGAATTTAAAATGCTTTTTATATCATTTGAATATTTCAATTCGCTTGCTGTATTTAAAATTGCATTAATATCAAATCCGCTTTTGTGGAATTTTGATAATTCTTTTATTTGGTGGTCTTTAATTATAGTAATATCAAAACTTAAGAAAGGTTTTTCATCAAGCTTGTTAGGCATAACCAAATCTGCATAAAAATTATATTGAATACCATTTGTTAATAATGCAAATCTGGCTTTAGTCAGATGAAAATACTTATGTATTTGTGTATAATGCTTTTCTAAATTTTCTGAGTGATTTTTGCATTCAATAATCAATACTGGTTGGTTTTCTTTTAATATGGCATAATCTACTTTTTCAATATTTTTAGCTCCATAATCAGTTACAAATTCAGGAACAACTTCCATCGGGTTAATAAATCATAACCTAATATTTGAATAAAAGGCATTATAAAAGCACTTTTTGTAGCTTCTTCTGTTAGGACTTGATCTTTAAGTTTATTTACTTTTTCGCCGATTTGCTTAATTTGTTCTTTAAAATCCATATGTTCGTTTTATTAAGGTTATATAAATATTTTAAAATTGATTTTTAATTTAGAATGAATAAGCAAATATATAACGTTTTTTAATTTGTTGTACATTAATTTGATATTTTCATAATTTATTTGACTTAAGCGAAAAAAGTAAACTTAACCTGCAGAATCCTTCCATTGATGATGTGAAAGCCTGGGTAGGTTAATTTTTTATTGTAATTGTGGTTCGAGAAGATGCCAGATCAAGTCTGGCATGACGGTTTATGCACACATGCTACTCAAAGCGTCATTCCGTGCGTGACACGGAATCTCAAAAATACTTATTAAAACATTATTGTTCTAATTCAACTTTTCCTTCTGTTTTATTAAATTCAGTTTTCTTTGTATAGCCTTTTTTATTGTACTCGGAATATATATCGTAACAGCCAAATGTGCAACCAATCATAATATCGGTTTCAAACTTACCGTTTGGATCAGTATAACCTTCGGCAGTACTCATATTGTAGTTTCCTTTCTTACCTGCATTTATTTTTACCAAAACACTGTCGAGAGGTTGTCCTGTATTTTTGTCGATAACCGTAACTGAAATATGTTTTTGTGATTCGCATGAAGTCAGAAATATTCCTATCATCAAAATCGGAATCAATAGAGTTAATCTTTTCATAAATATTTGGTTTGAACAAAGATATGTTTTTTTTTATCAGGTTGAGCCAAGTCGAAATCTAAACAAAAAATATTTTATCAGCTTCATAAAATGCAAAAAGGCCATCTTTCGATGACCTTTTTAAGTGCCCAGGACAAGATTTCCCGCCATTCACTTCGTTCATTACGGGATAAACTTC
>CAZDUU010000527.1:0-2162 GCA_964508675.1 uncultured Bacteroidales bacterium
TCTTTTGCCTTTTCAAAATTTAATGAATGGAAATAAGCCTGAGCAATATCAAAATAAATTGAATATGTAATATTAGGCTTTAAGCTATCAGCTTTAAGTAAATAATAGAGTGCTGATTTTTTGTCAAAGTTTGTTTTCAAATAACACACTCCTATTTTGTAGTTAATCTGAGCCTCACTTGAATGTTTTTTGTAAAACTTGAGAAATTGTTTTAGTGCAACTTCGTAATTTTCATCTTCGTAATTTGAATTGGCATCACTGAGTTCCTCCTGCGCATATATAGTGAACGAACTGAGCATGAACATCACTGTAATAAGATAAAAAAGCTTTTTCATATACTTATTTTTTTAGTAAAATAAATGATTTGTCAAATTCGGGAACGAACAAAGAACGGTCCATAATTACAAATTGCTCTTTGTATTCATGGTAACCTGGCGTGTTGATCACTATTGTATAACTCCCTGCCGGTAAGCCTGCAACAAAACGATTTAAAGAATAATTATAAAGATATTTACCAAAAACATTTTTGTCTTTGTCGAAAATAGTTATGTCCAGCATTCCCTGGTTAGCTTTCCACAAACTGGAGTCATTATTTTGTTTAGCAAAAATATTCCCTTTAATCAAGGTAGTTGGTGCATCAACATCATTAAATTTAATTTTATAAATATCGAGTCCTCCCAGCCCTTCTTTACGAATTGATGAAACATATGCATAACTCTTTGTTTGCGAAAATGATATTGAATAGTCAGGACCAGGGCTATTAATCGGATATCCTAAGTTTTGAGGGGATGTCCACTCATTGGTAATTTCGTTTAAATAGCTAACAAATATATCATAATCGCCCATACTGTTATGTCCCTGACTTGAGAAATAAAGAGTTTTTCCATCAGGTGAAATCATTGGATAAATTTCGTCTTCTTTAGTGTTAATTGCTTCTCCAAGGTTTTTTGGTTGACTCCATTGTCCGTTTGGCAAAAGTTTTATTACGTATATATCGCTTTTTCCATAAGAATCTGCTCTAATAGCAGAAAAAAACATCGTTTTTCCATCTTCAGTAACAGAGGCACCTGTAGTTAATTTATTTCCGAATGTACTAAAAACATTATTCAACTGATCAAATTTAAATTGTTTGTTCTTGTAATTTGCAATGTTTATATCACTGTACGAATTGGCAAAGTGGCCACAAACAAAAAGAGTTTTTCCATCATTACTAAGTCCTACAGCTTTTTCAGGGTCGAATGTATTGATATAACTTTGAGGTTTGGATTGTGACCATGTGTTTTTTTCAGTAAAAGTAAGGTAAATATTTTCATCAAATGATTGAGAAGCTTCGTCGAATCGCTTATCAGATGTAAAAACCAAGAATTCCTCATTCTCTGGAATCAGAGGCAAAAATTCATTTGCCGATGAGTTAATATTTGGCCCTAAATTTTCAAAGCTAATATTTACAGGTTTATTTAGCAGTTGAACGGCAGACAAACACATATTTATATTTTTTTGTGCATCATTTATCTGGTCCGTTGATATTCCACTACTTGCAATAAAAGTATTGAACATATCAATAGCGTCATTAAACAGGTAATTAGACATATACATCCGGCCTATCCAGTAAGCAATATCAATATGAGTATTGTCTTTTCCCAAAAGTGGTTCAATATATTTCAAAGACTTATCAGTATTAAATCCAGCTAAAAAATTGGAGACAGCGTATCTGTACTCATATTCTGTGTTTTGAGCATCGAGCGATATGAGTTTTTCATATTGCTCAGCCGCCAATTTATAATTTAAATTAGACCAGTTTTTTTCTGCCTGCTTCTCGATTTCTTTTTTTGCCAGGTCCTGGCTCATAATAAAATCCGAAAAACCAATTAATATTAAACAACAAAATATTGTTTTTAGGAGTTGCATAGTTTCTAAATTTGAAGCTAAATTAATAAAAAAAGGTGGGATGTCCCACCTTTTTTCAATATTAAAGTGATTTTTTTAGTCGGCATTTATTTTCATTGGCATTATCAGCATGAGCGTGTCTTCAATATTGCGATCCTCTTCTGCGGCCAATACGAGCCCTGCACGAGTCGGATCCGAGAGTTCAAGGACTACGGTAGGAGTTGTGTGATTAGCTAATATTTCCATTAAAAAAGAAGATTTAAAACCAATTTCCA
>CAZDUU010000528.1:0-2162 GCA_964508675.1 uncultured Bacteroidales bacterium
AAATCAACGAAGCTTCCTGAAAATTATCAACCAGTTGATGACGAGCAGCTTAATGCGTATATAGATAAAGAACTGACCAGCCGGAAAGGAATTTTTTATCTGAGCTTGAATAATCCTCAACCGCTTACTATGTACGATTTAATTGCAAATTCTTTGCATCCCAATAACGATGTGGATAAGAATGGAATTGTTGACTTGAATGAAATAAGCGGTTTTCTCAATCATTTGGCTAAAATTCAGGTGTTTTACCGCCCCAACTTTATTCCATTATACGTTAAATAGTTTTTCCTGCATTTTCAGAGGGAAACTAAATTGCTTAAAAATCGTAATAAGACTTGGTTTTGTGTATTTAAAAAAAATATTTACTATTTTAGCTAAAAATTTGAAGTATGGAAAATCAAATTAATGATTTGATATACGAGAATCAACGACTTAAGCAAGAAGTCGAGCGACTTCGTAAGTATATTAGTTTGCCTGGTTATGAAAAGCGAGCCCTGATTGAGATTTATTCAAAATTTGCGGAAAAAAGCTTGAGTCCTATTACTTTGAGTGACGAAAATGAAACTAGTATCTATTCTAACGAGGCTTTTTGCAATATTTTAAATCGTTTGAAAGAGGAAGTAAACGGGAAAAATCTCAGACAATTTACAAACAGAGAAGAATTTTCTACATATCAGGTTAATACTCAGCTTAGAAAAAGAGGAATTGCAAGCCTTTTTCAAAGTATTTTAATTGACAGCAACGGGCAAAACATTCCTGTGCAGATTTCAGCTTCACCTTTATTAAATGACAATGGTAAATTGATATGCGTAGTTGGAGTTTACACTGATCTGAGGCCCTTTATAAAAAGCCTGAGCGATATTAAAAAATTAAATTTATAGTGCATGAAACCTCTGGGCATATTTATTTTTATATGCTTTTTTTCTCCGATATTACATGCCCAGAACTTTGCATTAGTGATTCATGGCGGGGCAGGCAATATACAACACCAAAACCTTGCAAATGCAGATGATTATAATAAAGCTCTGGATTCAGCGCTTAATATAGGTTATTCAATTTTGAAATCTGGCGGAACCAGCCTCGACGCTGTTGAAAAGGTTATCCGTTATTTGGAAGACAACCCGCTTTTTAATGCGGGAAAAGGGGCTGTTATGACAGATGACGGAAGAGTTGAACTCGATGCTTCAATAATGGATGGAAAGAATCTTTTAGCAGGATCAGTTGCGGGAGTTAGAGATATTAAAAATCCAATAACGGCAGCAAGACGTGTTATGGAAAAAACTCCTCATGTAATGCTTTCCGGCGAAGGAGCCTCTGCTTTTGCTAAACAAGAAGGATTGGAAACAGTTCCCAATGAATATTTTATGGTGAAGTCGATGAAAGAACGTTATGAAAAAATGAAGGCTGAGGATAAACACGGAACCGTGGGATGTGTGGCTTTGGATATGCAGGGAAACTTAGCTGCTGGAACTTCTACCGGTGGCATGATGATGAAAAAATATGGTAGAATAGGAGATTCTCCGATAATTGGAGCAGGGACGTATGCTAATAACCAGACTTGCGCTGTTTCATGTACCGGGCATGGCGAATTTTTTATCAGGAATTCAGTTGCTTTCCATATACATGCATTGATGCTTTATAAAAAACTGGATATGAAATCGGCTTTGAAATTTGTGGTCGATTCGGTTTTAATTCCACAGGGCGGAACAGGTGGTTTAATAGCTGTTGATAAAAATGGAAATACAGGATGGTACTTCAATACAAAGGGTATGTTCCGGGCTTCGATTGATTTTAAAGGAAATAAAATAATACAACTTTTTGCAGAATGAATTCCATTGAAAAAAGAAGTTCAAAGACACCTCCGTCAGGTGGTAAAATCAAATTCAAAAAAAAAGCTGAATTAAAAAGCTGGCACAAATTACTCTTCCTGAGTCCTATAATTATTATCCTTTTGATTTTTAAAGGGAACGATTGGTATAGCTCGTATCGTCTTTCCCATTATGGTGAAAAAACATGGGCTAAAGTTACAAAGGTTGCTTTGAATGGTGTTCGTGATGAATATGAAAATAATAATATTCAACTTGATTACAAAGTTGGAGACTCTGATTATATGGCATATACTATGGCTTCAGTTAATCATCGTTATGCTATTAATCCTTTGG
>CAZDUU010000529.1:0-2160 GCA_964508675.1 uncultured Bacteroidales bacterium
CCTTGTTCCTTCAAAACTATTCTTTCGAAACAGATGCGGAGCCCGATTCCATTAATATAGTTTGCGCTAATGCTTTAATGGTGAATGATTCCATCGAACTCGAAAAATTTCTCCCCTATAAAATCACATCCGACAAAAACCTGACGATTGACGTCATGAAGAACTCCGATTGGAATAATTTGAACTGGGATGAAAAAAAACATACCGAACGCACAGACCTCCCGAAAAATGAAGTCCGCTTTATCCACGCAACAGGAATGACAATTTCCAGAAAACCACTAAAAAAATAATTCTTTGGTTTTTTCTCTCACCTTCCGATGTTTTGGGACTACTTTTACCCTGAAAAAGGTACCATGAAACCCTATTCCAAGGTTGGCAAAACAGTCAAGGCTTCGACAGGTTCAGCCTGACTGTTAAATGTCAATAATTTGTCATTTTGAGCATTGTCGAAAAATTGACAAATTATAAGTTTTGCGCAACCCTGTGTTTGTTTCGTCAAGTAATATTTTTTGACAGGAGACTTCGCTCGCATAGGACTGTCTATTTTGTCAGCTTGTCTCGAAATAAACGAGATTCCACATTAATTCCTTTTTCCTTTCACCTCAATACACTTTTTTCACTATCTCTTTGATATTATCTGATTTTCCCATCGTGTAAAAGTGAATACTGGGAACATGTGCCGCTTTAAGTTCGCGGGCTTGTGCCGATGTCCATTCAATACCCAATTGCCGTACTTCGTCATTGTCTTTGCATTTTTGCATTTCACGACTCAGGTCTTCGGGAATATCAACGCCAAAAGTCTTGGGAATGATGTTTAAATGATTCTTTATGCTCACGGGCTTCAATCCCGGAATAATGGGAACCTCAATGCCAATCTCCCTGCATCGTTTAACAAAATCGAAGAAATAACGGTTATCGTAAAAAAGTTGCGTCACAATGTAGGTGGCACCTGCGTCCACTTTGGCTTTCAGGTAATGCAGGTCGCTGTCCATGTTCGGGGCCTCGGGATGCTTTTCGGGGTAACCGGCAACGCCCACCACAAAATGAGTCCGTGCGTTATTGTTGTTCTCTTCGTCTAAATAAATTCCGTTGTTCAGCTCAATGACCTGTTTCAGCAGACCAATAGCATGCTCGTGCCCGTCAGATTCGGGAGTGAAAAGTCGCTGGTTTTTGTCAGGGTCGCCACGAAGGACTAAGAGATTTTGTATGCCCAGAAAGTGCAGGTCGATAAGTGCATTTTCGGTTTCTTCCCTGCTGAATCCTCCGCAAATAAGGTGGGGAACCACTTCAATACCGTACTTATGCATGATAGCTGCCGTAATTCCGACAGTTCCCGGGCGTTTGCGTACACTTCTCTTCTCCAGCAAACCATCCGGACGCTGCTTATACACCACTTCCTCTTTGTGGTAAGTAACATTAATATACGAAGGTTTGAATTCCATCAGCGGGTCAATGGTATCGTAAATAGCTTGTATAGTATCGCCTTTCAGTGGCGGCAAAAGTTCAAACGAGAACAAGGTATCTTGGGTCTGTCTTAATAATTCTGCTACATTCATTTCATTCAGTTTAAAATTTATTAAGTGAAAAGGTGAAAGTAATTTCAATATCCATAAATCAAACTTCTTAATTTATACTTTTAACTTCTATTTAGTAGTTTCTTTGCTTCTTCCATGCTGATGTTTTTACGGCGGGCATAATCTTCAATCTGATCATCGCCGATTTTCCCGACATCAAAATAATGAGCATCGGGATGAGCGAAGTAATACCCGCATACCGAAGGCAGCGGTTGAATCATATAGCTTTCGGTCAGATGAATGCCCAGATTTTTCTCTGCCTGCAAAATATCGAAGATTTTTCTTTTTTCGCTGTGATCTGGGCATGCCGGATATCCGGGTGCAGGACGAATGCCCTGGTACTTTTGCCGGAGCAGGTCCTCATCACTTAAATGTTCTTCACCAGCGTAATTCCACCATTTCGTTCTGATCCACTGGTGCAGGCATTCTGCCATGGCTTCTGCCAGTCTGTTGCAGAGAACTTTGAAGAGCAAAAGGCTGTATTCATCGCTTTTTGCTTCGAAGCTTTTGCTGATTTGTTTTTCGCTTTCTTCAATGGCAACGACAAAAAGTCCCATGTGGTCTTTTATAGAGGCATTTTTAGGTG
>CAZDUU010000530.1:0-2155 GCA_964508675.1 uncultured Bacteroidales bacterium
AATCTGAATACATTTATTATATGAACAATAAGGAAGAATAGTGATCTTAATCCAAGAATTGCAAAAATGTTGGAGAAGAATACGATATAAGCATCTTTGGTGACAGAAAAAATTGCGGGAACCGAATCAACTGCAAAAATAATATCACTGAATTCAACTATCAGTAATACAAGAAATAAAGGAGTAATAAAAAGTCGTTTGTTTTTTCGTACAAAAAAGTTTTCCCCAACAAATCGTGGAAATAGTTTAAAATACTTAGACGTGAATTTTACAACCGGGTGATGTTGTGTATCCACTTTTTCTTCTTTATTTCGGTTTATAAACATTTTTATACCTGAATAAAGTAAAATTGCACCAAAAATATAGAACATCCAACTGAATTTATGGATAAGTGCAGAGCTTAAAAAAATGAAAATAAATCTGAAAACAATAGCACCTAAAATTCCCCAGAACAATACACGTTTATAATGAATTTCTTTTACGTTGAAACTATAGAAAATCATAAGAATTACAAAAATATTATCAATAGAAAGCGTGTATTCAATAAGGTAGCCGGTAATAAATTCAAGGGATAAATTGGCATTATATAAACTAAGTGCCTGTTCAAACCCCAATCCATCAATATTTATAGGGTGGGAGTTTGAAGCAATTTTTTGTTTCAATACCTCCAGCGAATCTATTCCATGAAGCAAGTGTCCTTCGAATCGTAAAAACAAAAAGAATCCAAGTGCAAGGCTTATCCATACCACTGTCCATATTAAAGCTTCTTTTAATTTTACTTTGTGACTGTGTTTATCAAATATTCCTAAATCAAGAAAAAGGATAATAAGAATGAATCCAATAAAAGATGAGAAAAAAACTAATTCGTTATTGTGCATATTATATATAAAAAAACCCGTTAATACTTATTAACGGGTTCAAAGATAGTGAAAAAAATCTTATTTTGTTTTTACGATTTCCATCCCCTTCATGATAGCATCTTTATTTTCGGGTATTAGATTGTGATGACGTTTTGGTAATGATTTTTCCAAACCCTTTACTACATTTTCGATAGCAACAATAGGTTTTATCTTTAAATAGCCGCCAAGAACAATCATATTGAAAACTTTAGTGTTTCCCATATTTGATGCTTCTTCGGTTGCGTCAATACTAAAAACCTTAATATCCTTGCGGGTAGGATGGTGTGTAATACCATTCGGGTCGTAAATTAAAGTTCCGCCGGGTTTTACTGCGCTTTCAAATTTGTCCATAGACTGCTGGTTAAGGATAATAGCAGTATCGTAAACGTTAACAATAGGAGAACTGATACGTTCATCACTGATGATAACGGTAACGTTAGCTGTACCACCACGCATTTCAGGACCATAAGAAGGCATCCAGCTTACTTCTTTGCTTTGCATAATGCCGGAATAGGCTAATATTTTTCCCATTGAGAGAACACCTTGTCCTCCAAAGCCGGCTATAATGATTTCTTCAGTCATAGCTTTAAATTTTTAATTAAACTTTTTCTGTTTGAGGAACTTTGATATCTCCAAGCTGATAGAATGGGAACATATTATCTTCCATCCATTTGTTAGCCTGAACCGGTTGCATTTTCCAACCTGAGTTACAGTTTGAAACAACTTCGATAAAGCAGGTTCCTTTATTCAGTTTCTGATATTCGAAAGCATTACGTAAAGCTTTTTTTGTTTTACGTACATTGGCAGCAGTATGAACAGATTGACGGGTAACAAAGTATGTTCCGGCTAATTGTGCTACCAATTCAGTTATTTTTAAAGGATTACCCATAATGTGGGTATCGCGTCCGTAAGGAGCTGTTGATGCTTTCATGCCGGGCAGAGTAGTCGGAGCCATCTGGCCACCGGTCATTCCATAAATACCGTTATTAATAAAAATAATAACGATGTTTTCGCCGCGGTTACATGCGTGAATGGTTTCAGCAGTACCAATAGCAGCTAAGTCACCATCACCCTGATAAGTGAAAATAAATTTATCGGGCATAAGACGTTTTAAAGCCGTAGCCAAAGCAGGAGCACGACCGTGAGCAGCCTGTTGCATGTCAATGTCCATAAATTCATATGCCAGAACAGAGCAGCCTACCGGAGCAATACCAACGGTTTTTTCCTGAATACCCATTTCTTCAACAACTTCCATG
>CAZDUU010000531.1:0-2148 GCA_964508675.1 uncultured Bacteroidales bacterium
CAATGATTTTTTTATCTTTATCAAGCAGAAATATTTGTGGTGTATTGACCAAGAAAAGATCTTCTATAAAATCGTTCAGCAATTTAGGATCGTAGTGATTCTTCCACGGATAATCTTTAATTTCTTTTTTCCATAGTTCTGCGTTAGCACCGGTTAATACTCCCACCACATCAAATTGCTGGCGGTTATATGACTGATAAACGATTTTGAGTTTATTTAAGTAATCAACGCAATGTTCACATTCGGGATTCCAGAAAATTACCAGTGTATAACTGGACTTTGTTTCTGTTATTTTTCCTTTTTTGTCATTTTCATCGTTAAGATAAAGAGCTGGAAAAGTTTCGTTTATGCAAACTTCGTGGATTTTATCGTTGTATTTGGTAAGTTTGGCTTTAAAATCATCGTTTATCCAGGGACAAAGGCCATTTAGAAAATATTTGTTCGAAATATACCAGAATGCATCAGGGTTGGGGTAATTGCCGCTTAAATCGAACTGACCGATTAAGTATTTGGAAATTTCTTCATAAACTGACGGGTTTTTCATGCTTTGCATCAGAATATAATCAATGGCTTTATTGAGGCTGTCAATATTGTTTACTGTTAATGAGGGAAGTGACATAAAGAAATCGTCCAGTTTATTTGAGAATGCAGGAGAGAATAGCAGTCGTTCATCAGTGAAATCAACGTTTTTAAAATATTTTTGTGCATTAAAAGTAAAATCAGTCGGAAGTATTGTTTTTAAAATTTTTGTAAAAAGCCAGTCGGGATGCTTTTCAATCCACTCATTCTTTTGGGCAAGCAGATTTGATTTGTTTTTATCAATGATTTTATTGTAAAACGCTTCAGAATCGGGATGTTGTTTTGTTCTTTCTTTATAATTGGCTGCCAGATGTTGATTTAAGTATAATTGTCGCTGATAATCTGCAAAGAGCTTGTTTTCTTCATCATTTTCAATTTTCAGATTCAGATAAAGGTTCGTTGTATCGTTTTCGATACTGAATTTCTGATTTTTTGAGATGATGACATTGAAATACTTCATGTTTGGCAGAACAATGAGGTACATTCCTTCCGGTAGCTTGCGGTTTTTCTTAAAAATAGCTTCGGAATTGCTGTTTAGTATGGCAGTATCAACTACGTATTGATTATCACCATAATGATATCCCAGATAAACAGGCTTGTTTTTCAACGGTTTTAATTTTACTTTTATCTCGTAACAGGCAGATTGTCCGAAAGATAAAGTGCTAATGAGCAATAGAATTCCGAAAATGCTGAATGATTTAAACATATTTACAAATTTGAAGCAAAAATAATGAAAAGAATGAAGACCCTTTACAATTTGAAAATGTGAGGACGTGTAAATTTGAATATTGGTTGAATCATTTTATTAGAAATTATGCGCCTGGATCCAACCTGGTTTAAAGTCTTCAAATTTATATAAAATCTATTTTTTTGCGTTATTTTTCCGGTCAAAGTCAATAAATTTATCAATCTGTTCGACACCAATTCGTTTTGCAATGATTTTTTTGTTTTTGTCCAGAATATAAATAGTCGGAGTGCTGTAAATGTCATACAAATTCCGGAAGTTTGTGAAGTTGTATTTATCCCAGACATTTATCCAGTCCAGATCGTGTTCGCGGATAAACTTTTTCCATTCATCGAATTCGTGTTGGGTAAATACAGCAAAAACTTCGATTCCGCTATCACGAACAGTTTTATAATATTCGTATAGTTTTGGAACTTCTTTCTTGCAATGCCCGCAATTAGGTTCCCAGAAAATGAGAATGGTATAATCGGCTTTTACATATTTAAGCTGATGCCAAACACCGGCGGTGTCTTCCATCTTTAAGTCGGGAGCGATTTCTCCGATCAGGTTCGGTTTTAGTTTGGTGACTCTTTCGCTTATTTTAGCCATAATGGTAGAGTCTGCCCACCAGCATTGATTGGTCAGATAATACCTTTCGGCAAGGTTGACGAAAATTCTGTCCATACCCATTACCTGTGAAGTCTCAAAATAGTTGGTTGTGTAAACGACTACGTATTGAAAGAAATTTTTGTTCTTTTTTGCCATATCGCACAGTTTAAATGATTCTTTGGTAAGTGAATCGGGCTGCATAAGAACTATATTTTTGAAGAAGTCTTTGAGCTTTT
>CAZDUU010000532.1:0-2137 GCA_964508675.1 uncultured Bacteroidales bacterium
TAAACGAATAGGAAAGCGATTCAAATCCGCTACTGCACATACACGCAAAACGTTAGCGGGTAGCCTATTTAACAACACGACAAATAAATAAAATAATGCAAGCAAAAGAAACTAAATTACAAGACATAATTGAGGGTACCAAGCAATATGTAATTCCACTTTTTCAACGGACTTACAGTTGGACAAGTAAAGAATGGGAAGTTTTATGGAAAGACCTAGTTGAATTATGTGAAATGGAAAACCCAAGAAATCATTTCATTGGTTCAATTGTAAACATGCCGACAGTTTCCGTTCCAGAAGGAGTAGCTAAATATTTATTAATTGACGGCCAACAAAGGTTAACTACAATTTTTATCCTGTTGACTCTATTGAGAAATAAAGCAAGAGAAAGCCAAAATGCTCGATTTGCGGACGAAATAAATAATACACTTCTTGTTAATCAATATAAGGACGGGATTGACCATTACAAATTAATGCCAACCCAAGTCGACAGAATAACATATCAAAACTTGATTAATGGCATCCCGAATGAGGAGGAAAATCAACTTACAAGAGCATATACATACTTTGAAAAAAAACTTAAACAAGTTGAATTAGAACCAGAAAAGCTTAAAAAAGTAATAACAAACTATCTTTCAGTCGTGAGTATCGTACTTGATGCTGATGATAATCCATATTTGGTTTTTGAAAGTTTAAACGCAAAAGGAAGACCGCTTACTCAAGCCGACTTGATTAGAAATTACTTCTTTATGCGTATTCACATAGACAAGCAAGAAGAAGTATATAAAAATTATTGGCTTCCAATGCAATCCGCATTAAACGAAAACCTAACTGAATTTATAAGACATTATTTAATGAAAGATGGTAACATCATAAAACAAGATGATGTTTATTATGCTCTCAAGGACAGTGTTTCAACCACAAACGCAATTGACTACTTGACTGAACTTAAAAAATATTCTGTTTTTTATCAAAGGCTAAAATACCCAGAATTTGAAAAGGAACCCGACCTAGAAATAATGTTCAGGCGTCTCAATCGAATTGAAGTAACAACTGCTTATCCCCTATTACTTAATTTTTACAATGACTATGCAAATGGTAAAATTGACAAAAATGGATTTGTGACCATCTTAAAAATATTGGAGAATTATCTTATAAGGAGATTCGTATGTAATATTGCAACAAATCAACTTAACAAAATTTTTCCAACTGTTTATCCGATAATTCAATCCAAATATTCAGAAAACATAATTGAAGGTTTTAAAATAATACTTCAAGGGAAGGGGTATCCTAAAGACAACGAATTTTCCCTACGCTTTCGTGAGACAAAGTTTTATGGTGGAGGAGACAGAGTTGTAAAAACTAAGCTGATACTCGAAACAATTGAAAGCAGTTTCAATCATAAAGAAGCTGTTCCATTTGAAAATTTATCAGTTGAACACATTATGCCTCAGACATTGTCAGAATGGTGGCAGGAACATTTGGGTGATAACTGGGAAGAAACACACGAACTATACCTACATACGATTGGGAATTTAACCTTAACGGCATACAACACAGAACTATCCAATGATGACTTTTATACAAAGAAGAAAACATTAAATGAAAGTCATCTTGAAATAAATAAATATTTTGCAACCATCCCTAAATGGACAAGAACAGAGATAGAAGCGAGGGCTGAAATACTTGCTAAAAAAGCATTGGAAATTTGGAGTTACTTTGGCCAGGAGAATTCAACACCGACTGACATTCAGGAAGTGACAGGAACAACTCCAGTTGGTTTAAAAATTTTGGGTCAGCATTTTGAAGTAAACTCTTGGAGAGATGTTTTGGAAAAAACTCTTAATGTTATTGCAGATTTAGAACCTGAAAAATTTGAAGTAATTGCACATAATTTTCCAAGATATGTGGGTAAGGATAAAAATAAGTTTAGAGCAATAAGACAACTTGAAAATGGCTATTTTATAGAAGTAAATCTTTCTGCTCAAAGCATTCAAAAACTTTGCTTTCAGGCTATGGAGACAATCGAACTGACATCTGACGAATGGGAAGTAATTGTTCAATAATAATATATAAAAAAGAAGTCGAGTAGGCAAGGGGGAATCACACCCCCAAGCCTCTCTCAGAACCGTACGTG
>CAZDUU010000533.1:0-2129 GCA_964508675.1 uncultured Bacteroidales bacterium
AAAAATTTGGCTCATTCACAGCCAATGACCATTTGACCTTTGATGTGAAGCGTGGTGAGATTTTTGGTTTGCTGGGACCGAACGGGGCCGGGAAAACTACTTCGATCAAGATGATGATAGGCTTGCTGAAACCGACTTCCGGCGACTTGAAAATCAATGGTTATGATATTTATTCCGAAACCGAAAAAATCCGAAAAACCATTGGCTACATGAGCCAGAAATTTTCACTGTACGAAGAACTGACCATTTTCGAAAATATTCGTTTTTTCGGCGGAATTTATGGTTTGAACATGAAAGCTATCAAATCGAGAGCTGAGTGGGCTGAAGCCAATTTTAACCTGAAAGGCCTGATGGATAAACGTGTCTCGGCAATCCCGCTGGGGTGGAAACAGAAAATTGCTTTTGTGGTAGCTAATATTCACAATCCGGCCATTGTTTTTCTCGATGAGCCTACCGGTGGCGTTGACCCGAAAGTACGTCGTGATTTTTGGGATAGTATTTATCAGACTTCAGCAAGCGGAACGACGATTATTGTAACGACCCATTACATGGACGAAGCAGAATATTGCCAGCGTGTGTGCATCATGAACGAAGGACAGATAAAAGCAATGGGTTCTCCTCAGGAGCTTAAAACTGAATTTAGCGTTGAAACCATCAACGATTTATTTGTAAAAATAGTTAGAAGATAATATGAGCGAACTGAAAGCATTCATAAAGAAAGAGTTTTTGCACATTTTCCGTGATTGGAGAACGTTGCTCGTGTTGTTTGCCATTCCTGCCATTCAGCTTATCGTTTTCGGTTATGCTATTTCAAACGATTTAAAATACATATCCGTTGGTGTGTGGGATAAATCCAACGACGAGATGAGCCGAAAGGTGATTGCAAAGCTGGCTTTTTCTGATTTCTTTAAAGTGAATGCCGTGTTGAGCAACGAATCGGAGATTGAATCATTATTTAAAAAGGGAACAGTTAAGGAAGTTATCATTATTGAGGATCAGTTTTCGAAAAAGCTGACAAGGGAAGGGAAGGCCGATATTCAGGTAATAGCAGATGCCACTGAACCCAATACAGCAAATATGGCAGTGAATTACACGTCGGCCATGATCAATGCATTTGCTCAGGAAATCAACAGGCAGCCTGTTCAGCCATCACCTTTTATTGCAGAAGTAAAGATGCTGTACAATCCTACTTTACAGGCTTCGTGGATGTTTGTCCCCGGAATTATTGCGCTGATCCTTACGCTTATCTCTGTAATGCTCACTTCGGTAAGTATTGTAAAAGAAAAAGAATTCGGCTCCATGGAGTTGTTATTGGTTACACCGCTTAAGCCCATCACTATTATTATTGGCAAAGTAATTCCTTATTTTATCCTTTCACTTCTCAATATCAGCTTTATTTTCTTGTTGGGACACCTGCTTTTTCAGGTCCCGGTTGATGGAAGTATTCTGACATTGTATTTAATCTCTTTGCTGTACATCATTTTAGCTTTGACCATTGGAATTTTTATTTCTGTTTCTGTCTCCAATCAGCAGATAGCCATGATGATCTCGCTGGTGGCACTGATGCTTCCTACTATTTTGCTTTCAGGATTTATTTTCCCTATTGAAAATATGCCCAATTGGTTACAAGTGTTTTCAGCAATTATGCCTCCGCGTTACTTTATAGAAGCGTTAAGGGGAATTATGCTTAAAGGTAACGGTATTGCCGAGCTTTGGAAAGATTTTGCAGTGATTACAGGTATGATGCTGTTTTTTATTGTATTAAGTATTAAAAAATATAAATCCCGTTTGATGTAATGCGAGTGATTTTGTTCATAATGCAAAAGGAGTTTATCCAGGTTTTTCGTAACCGGATGATGCTGCCTATTCTCTTTGTCATACCGATTATTCAATTGCTTATTTTGGTAAATGCTGCGACATACGAAATGAAAAATATCCGTATTGCTTTTGTTGATTACGATCACAGCACTTTTTCGCAGCGATTTATTACAAAAGTAAGGGGAACCGATTATTTTATTGTAAGTGATAACCAACCCTCGGTCAATACAGCTATCAAGGCGATTGACGAAAATAAAGTGACGGCCGTGGTGGTGATTCCAAAAGATTTTGAAAAAAAACTGAAAACAAAT
>CAZDUU010000534.1:0-2118 GCA_964508675.1 uncultured Bacteroidales bacterium
TTTTAAAGGAACAAAAAAACGAACATCCTCGCAGATATTGAACCGGATGGAAGAAGTCGGAGGCGAGCTGGATGCATACACCACCAAAGAAGAAACCTGTATTTACGCAACGTTTTTGCCTCAGTATCTTGACAGAGCTATGGAATTGCTTTATGATATCATTTTTGAGGCAACTTTCCCTGAAAAGCAACTCGAAAGAGAAAAAGGTGTGATTAACGATGAAATTAATTCTTACAAAGATTCCCCTGCAGAACTGATTTATGACGATTATGAAGAATTGATTTTTGACGGACATCCTTTAGGAAGAAATATTTTAGGCACAGCCGGGAGCCTGAGTACTTTTGATAAAAAAATGATAGAGAATTTCCGTCAGCGAACCTATAACACAGACCAGATGGTGGTTTGTACTGCAGGAAATTTTAAGTTCGAAAAATCACTTCAGCTTTTTGAAAAATATTTTGCCCAAATTCCTGAAAACAGGAGAACATGGAAAAGAAAAGAATTTAAAAAGTTTGAGCCGCAGAGTAAAACGGAAGTAAAGAATACTTTTCAGTCGCATTGTATGATAGGCACTCTGGCCTACTCATTTAATCATAAAGACCGTCTGGCGCTACACCTAATCAATAATATACTTTGCGGAACAAGTTCAAACAGCAGATTAAACATGGCTATCCGTGAGCGAAACGGAATGGTTTACTTTATCGAATCTGCTTATAATTCTTATTGCGACAGCGGTGTTGTTTATATTTATTTTGGAACCGATAAAGAAAAAGTTGAAAAAGCAACGGTGCTGATATACAAAGAACTGAAGAAATTGCGTGAGGTTCTATTAACTGAAAAGCAGTTGAAAGCTGCTAAAAACCAGTTTTTTGGCGAGTTGGCATTGTCATTTGATAACCAGGAGAGTCTTGCTATTAATCTCGCAAAAAGTTATCTGGTTTTTGGAAAAATTGACGACCTTGATAACATAAAAAAAGAGTTGAATAAAATAACTTCAGAAGATATTATCAGGGTAGCAAACGATATTTTCAACGAAAAGAAATTGTCTTATTTAAAATATATTTAAGCATGTATAGTTTAGTTCAGAAATATGTAGTTGAGCATACAGAAGAAGAAAATGAACTGTTGAAAGAGCTGGAACGTGAGACCAATGTAAAAGTGTATCACCCGAGAATGTTGTCCGGTCATTTACAGGGTAAACTTTTGAAAATGATCAGCCACATGATTGCTCCATATAGAATATTGGAGATAGGAACTTATACTGGTTATTCCGCTTTGTGCCTTGCCGAAGGACTTCTACCCGGCGGCTCATTGCATACCATTGAAGTAAATGATGAGCTGGAAGAATTTATACGGCTTTATATCAATCGTTCACCTCTTTCCTCAAAAATTCATCTGCATATAGGAAATGCTTTAAATATAATTCCTTCTATTGACGAAACGTTTGATTTGGCATTTATTGACGGCGATAAACGTGAATACCTCGAATATTATCATGCCGTATTTGACAAAGTAAGACAGGGTGGTTTTATTATTGCCGACAATGTTTTGTGGAACGGGAAAGTATTAAATGAAAACGAAAAAGATGAATATACGCGTTCGGTCAGAGCTTTTAACGATTATGTTCATATTGATACCCGGGTTGAAAATGTGATGCTTCCTTTGCGCGACGGTTTAATGATACTAAGAAAAAAATAATGGAATTACTCCGCAAAACAATAAACGAAGCAGAAAAACAACTCGAAGCCCAAAATATCGGATTGACTTTGGTTTTGTTGACACTTTGTATTGAGTGGATGGGAGCAAAACTGGATAAAAAACCGCTTAAATCGCCCAAGCAATCCAAAAAAAGATTTGGCAAAGCCATTGATTCACTCTTTGACGGGCGTTATGCAGCCTTAAACCGCGATTCATTTTTGTACGATAGCTGGCGAAATCCATGGCTGCACGCAGGAAATCCAAGTTCCTGGTTCTTTATAACTGAAAATTCGGATTTAAAGCATCTTTCCGAAAATGATAAAAAGCAGATTGTATTTATTCCTTCTGTTTTTCTGAAAGATGTCCAGAATGCATTAAAAAAGCTTGAAGGCAAAGTTAAGGCCTGATAAATTCATAAAC
>CAZDUU010000535.1:0-2117 GCA_964508675.1 uncultured Bacteroidales bacterium
GTTGTAAAGAAAATCAATTTCTATCGGAATATATAATAAAGGCAAGTCCTGTAATAACTCATTATTTGCAGATTCACGAATTCGAATAGAATCCTTTTCGGTAGTTATAATAATTTTCTTATCTGTACTGATTGAGTTAAATTTGTCTATAATAAACTGAATATCTTTTTGTTTAAAGTAATAATGGTCGGGAAAATTAATTTCTGTAATCTCGTTGGCAAATCTTTTAATATTTTCCTTTAACGGTTTTGGATTTGCTATGCCAGTCACCAGAAGCACATGATATTTACATTTTGTAAAACTGTATTTAATGGCCGAAAACCTTCCGGGAAAAACAACAACAGGGCTCTTATATTCAATATGAGTAAAAAACAGGTATTGGTATGGAAAAAGCTCTAATTTCTTCTGCACTATTCTTCGTTCAATAGGCTTTATTTCCTCCGGAGTATTTGTAACTATCACAATGTGTGCCTTTGATTTGTGATGTATCCTCTCTCTCAGATTACCGTAGGGCAACATATGATCTTCGTAAATCGGATTATTGAAATCGATTAATAAAAGATAAACTCCTGCTTTAACGGCTAAATGCTGGAATCCGTCGTCCATAATAATCACATCAATTTTGGGTTCTGTTCTTTTCATTAAAAGATCTATCCCCTTTCGGCGACTTTCACAAACAACAACGGTTATATCAGGAAACTTTTGTTTAATCTGTAATGGTTCATCCCCTACCTCAATTGCTTTTGAATCGTCAAAAACTTCTCTGTAACCATGTGTTTTTCTTTTATAACCTCTGCTTAAAACAGCAACATTGTACTTTTCTTTTAAAATTTTCACAATCGCTTCAACATGAGGAGTCTTTCCGGTTCCACCAACCGTGATATTCCCAACGCAAACTATAGGCAACGGGTACTCTTTTGTTCTAAAGATACCTACCCCATATAACATATGTCTAATCCCCACCACAAAAGCGTAAAGCCACGAAAGAGGAACCAGTATCAGACCGTATTTTTTTCTATTTATCAGATTGTAAATATTTTAAGGTTGCTAAAATAGCTATAATTGCCAAATAAAACAAAAATTATTAACATTTATATTTAATTCGGATGCAGAAATACAGTTTGAAATTTTTTTTATTAAAAAAATGCTAAATTTGTATTAGCTTTAAGCTACAAATTATGACAATTGACTTTCAAAATGTTTCTTCGAATGAAGAGAGAGAAAGAGATTTTGCTCTTTTAAAATCTGATTTAGAAGAATTGAAAAAAAAATATAATCAGGTCGTAAGCGATTGGAATAATTTAACCCTGTTTAATTCTGAGCTTTTAAAAAATAATGATTTAGAAAACATTATAGAAAAAATAAAAGTCTTTTTATTAGATAATCTGCCCATAATACATGTTGATTACTATCACTTGAACAAAGACGAAAACCAGCTAATTTTATCAAAAAGCGAGGTAAAAAAAGATTATATTCTTGCTTTAGAAAATATTCTCCCGTTTAAAATACCCGATACAATCAAAATTTCTTTAAGTGCAGAAAACTGGTATTCAGAAATCTTCAGCACTAGAAAATATAAAGTTGCAAAATACGAAAAGGATATCGAACAAATGATACTTGCATTTGTTGAAAGCAATTACCCAAATGTTCCTTTTAAAAAATATTTATCGAAAACCGCTTCCATTTTTAAGAAAACAAATTTCATTATTACCATTCCATTAAGTACAAATGACCATATATTTGGAATAATGGACATTAATTTCAAAGAAGAGCCCTCGGAAGTAGATATTCAAAGGTTAAATGCATTCTTATTACCTATTACCATCCTCATCAAAAGAAAAGAAGATATTGAGAAAATAATACAAAACGAAGAAAGATTCAGACTGATAACTGAAAAGATGAGCGATGTAGTATGGTTAATGGACCTGAACGGAAAAAGTCTTTTTGTGTCAAAATCAGTCACTCAATTTTCCGGATATACAGTTGAAGAGTATCTTTCATAGACAATAGATTCACGGTTCACAAAAGAATCTGCAACAGTTGCTAAACAACTTTTGAATGAAGAAATTTCCCTTTTTTCTAAAATGGACGAAGTTCCTGAAAATTATTTCAAAAGA
>CAZDUU010000536.1:0-2110 GCA_964508675.1 uncultured Bacteroidales bacterium
ATAACTTTTTATCTACAAGCACAATCGCATTATTTAAATCACCACCTTTTACTAAGCCATTTTTTGCTAAATATTCCAATTCGTTTAAAAACACAAATGTCCGACAAGGGGCTATCTCTGTAGAATATTGAGAAAATGAGCTGAGTGTGGCAAATTGATTTTTTAGGATTTCAGAAGGATAATCTATTAAAACCGTAACATTAAATTCTTCACCTGGTAAAGCAATAAACTCGCTACCCGTCTCTGGAATTACCAATGAAATGGGTTGTTTAATTTCGTAAAAGTACCTTGCTTCGTCCTGTTCAAATAATCCTACGTTTTGTATTCCGGCAACAAACTCTCTCGAACTACCATCTAAAATAGGAACTTCCTCGCCAGATATTTCTATGAGCAGATTATCCAGTTCTAATCCATAAATGGCACTTAATAAATGTTCAATGGTATGAATAATCACGCCATTTTCAGTTAAAGAAGTCCCTCTTGCAGTGTGGCTTACATTTTCTACAATGCTTCTTATTACAGGGTTCCCTTCAATATCTGTTCTTTGAAAAACAATTCCATGATTAATCGGGGCCGGTTTTAGTGTAACTGTGCAAATATTTCCTGTATGCAAACCGTTTCCGGAGAATGTCACAGGCATTTTTATTGTCTTTTGCATTTTACCAATCATGATCTTGTTTTTTGAAAATTGGCACAAAGATAGACAATACTATTGATTTTCAAAACGAAATATTACGTCGATAATTATTGGAGATATTATTGTTTTTCAGTATTTTATAACTCAAGAAGAAATATATATATCCTGCTTTCGCTTGTAAGAAGCTTAATATGTCAGAATATCAATTCATTTTTTCCCAAATTTTTCTAAAGTCTGATTTTTTCAAAGCAAAATTATTACCGGTTGGTTTATTTTTATAAAGTAGATAAAGGACTTGCTCTCTCTGTTGATTTGACAAATCAAGTTCATCCATATTTACCGGGCAACTTATTTCTCGGAAAAAATTTTCAATATTTTGTATTGTTGCTGAAACATTATCTTTATTAAAGAGTTCTTTACCTAAATATTTTATTCTTTCATTTGCCTTTCTTTTATGATGTTTTAACCAGGCAGGATAAACTACAGAAAGACTTGCTCCATGTGAAACACCATATAATAATGAAAGGTGATGGGCTATATCATGAACACCCCAATCGCCTGAACAACGTCCGTTAAA
Source organism: uncultured Bacteroidales bacterium (assembly GCA_964508675.1). Taxonomy (GTDB): domain Bacteria; phylum Bacteroidota; class Bacteroidia; order Bacteroidales; family GWA2-32-17; genus Ch61. The sequence continues at coordinate 1,215 of CAZDUU010000536.1, forward strand.
AGTCGTTCCATTTAATGCACAAGTAGATGCCCACATCATTCGATCGCGGAGCTGAGTGTCGTTTAAATTATTAATAAGAGGCGTGGCTATTTCCATTATTTCTTTTAAAATACTTATTACAAACCTGTCTGATAAAGGAGAATTACCTTCGCCAAAAAATGCTTCAAGCGAATGTGCAAATATATCAGCGAGGCCATATGCTGTATATGATTTTGATACAGTTAAAGAATACGATGAATCACAAATTGAAATTGCGGGATAAGTATATGGAGAACCAAATCCAATTTTTTCCTTTGTTTCATTATTTTGAAGAACAGCAAAAGGGTTCATTTCCGAACCGGTCGCTGCTAAGGTTAAAACGGTTACGATTGGTAAAGCTTTTTCGGGTTTTTGCTTCCCTTTCATTACTTTCCAGACATCATTTTTACCCGGAATGCATAATGCAACAAGTTTTGCAGTATCTATAACACTACCGCCACCTACTGCAATAACCATTTCCACATTATTTTTAATACCTGTTTTTACTGCTTCGTTTGCATCTTCTATAACAGGATTGGGTTTTACACCCCAAAATTCTGTATATTTAATTTTTGCAATTTTTAATTGCTCTATAATATCATTATAAGCACCATTTTCTTTTGCAGATCTGCCTCCAAAAATAAGTAATGCTTTCTTCCCATAAACAGGTAGTTGTTTCGGCAAAATATTAAGACTTCCTTTTCCAAAGAAAAGCTCTGTCGTATAGTATGGTGTAAATCTTGCCATTCTTATTCAATAAAGTTATATTTTTTTTGAATAGTATTAATTTCTGCTTTATTTTTGATTTGTACGTTTTAAATCGCTTGCCTCTGAAAAGAATTTCTTTACTTAGCGTTATGACCGTTATGGCCATTGCT
>CAZDUU010000537.1:0-2110 GCA_964508675.1 uncultured Bacteroidales bacterium
AAAGCAAAATTATTTCTTTACTCATCATTCCGAATGGCTTCGGTTGCTTAAGTGCCAATCAAGCCTCGCAAAGACGGTTAATCATTACAAAATCGGAGTCAGCTTGTATTCTACGGTACGGGTGCCCTGTGCGTTTTTGATTACAAATTTTACCTTATCGATTTTTGAAAAATCGTCCACCTGGTCTTTATACGAAATTTTATTGACCGGAATGCCATTCATCGAAACGATTTTATCGTCCACCTGCAGTCCCAGTTTCTCAGCCTGGCTGTTTTCTACCAGACCGGTGATTATCCATCCGCCCATGGTTTTTGAGCGGTCGATATAGTAAAACCCAAACCGATCCAGCACAAAAGGCTTGTTGAAATCTTTGTTGGGTCTGATGTAAAGATCGATATTTTTGAAATCGAACATAATATCGAAACGCTCTAATATGTTGTTTCCAATGAGGCCCATATATTTATCTTTGGACAAAATTCCAAAAGTATCGGCACTGAAAGATATGGTGGGATCTTTAAGACAAAAACCGGCAATTTGCAACGATTCCGAATAAAAATCATAACCTGAAGATTCGCCTCCAACGCCCCCGTGAGCTGTGTAATAGCGGATCTTACGTTTGATTTTATGTTTCAGGTCGTTTTTACTGGCAACCGAGGTGGTTATTTCGCTTCCCGGTGAGCCTGTGTCAATGACAAAATCTCCATTTATTGTGACGTCGGCACTTACTTTAATGCTCAATGGTATGCAAAAGAAATTGTTGATTTTTTTCATGTGAATGACCTTGTACCCGGCGGTATCTGCCGAGTCAATATTATCGAATAGCCGAATATATTCGTATGCGTAATTAATCTCCAGTACACTACCTGCCAACAGGTCAGTACCAATGAGACCGTCGATTAAATCTCCGCCAATGCATTTCAAATCAGCTACGGTAACATTGGAAGTCTGGTATTTCAGGCGGTTAAATGCAAAATGAATACTATCTTTAATTTCGTTGGCATTTTGAGTTGTATTTCCTACTCCTGAAATACTTGATTGTTCCGATTTATAGCTTTTGAAAAGGCTTGTGTGAACAAAGAAACTATCGAGAAATAACCTGTCGGAACCAAGGTCAACCAAAAAACTTCCCTGAACACTGTCAACACTGCCCTGCGCTAGGACATATTCGTTGTAAATAATTGGAATAGCATCTTTGGGAATAGCCGGAGTATCTATTTTACTGGTATTTTCAGTATTTTTTGTTGAACTGTTGCAGGCAACCAAACCAATAACTACGATACTCAAATACAGTATTTTTCTCATTTTGCTCCTGATGCCGGCAGTTAATTCCTACATTTTACATTGCGAAAATTACGTCAATTTTTTTATTTGTGCAAATTTAGAGTGAATAGCCTTAAGTGTTTTTTTATAATTCTAACAGCAGAGTTTGCAAAGGCATTACGCAATTGTCTCTGCCAAAGACGAGAAAGTGCGCAAAGAATATTTTATTAGTTTTAATTCAATATTCTACATTCTGACTTCTTACTTTAAAATTCTGAATTCTTCATACTAAGAAAAGGTATTTGTTATTTATTGTAAGTGGTTCTTATGTAATATAAATTAAGTTTGTTGTTCATTTTCGAAACGGTTTTGTCATACGATAAAGTGAGAAATGCATTATATACAGTTAGAACGACTATAAACTGCTCAGGATGTTTCTTTATGGTTTTAAATACAGCCTTGGTAAAATAGGGAAAAGGCTTGTTTAACTGAATAAAATTGTGGTCAAGAATCCTTAGCCCGTAAACATTAATATCTGTTGATGAGGAATAATAATTCGCTGTTTTTTTAAGGCCTTTCTTTTCTTCCGGTTCATAAGAGTATCCCGAAAAGTATCTCATGGTATCTTGCTCAATGCTTGAAAAATCTGCAATAAAGAAAGTGACATTTGTGTCTAACTTAATGGAATCATCAACTTGCAGACTATCGTTTAAAAATATTCCTTCGAATTGCCTGTTTTTGACTTTGTATGAATTGTTGCTATAAAAAAATCTTACTTTACAGAAATCAAAGTTGTTTTTGAATGCTTTAATGATTTTTTTGTTTTCTCGCTCTTGTGTATTTTTTATTT
>CAZDUU010000538.1:0-2103 GCA_964508675.1 uncultured Bacteroidales bacterium
GCTGTAATTATAAGTAGCTGTGCCTTTTTTGTAATTGTCTTTATCGCTTAAATAATTATCATTAAGTACCACTTTCTTGGAAACATCATTGTCAAGGTATGCGCATATATCATGACCGATGCTGCTGCTTACGGTGTTTATTCCGTTATCGTCATAAAATTTAGCAATAAGTTTAGGCGATTCGTTAGTTATTCCACCATTTGCGAATTTTTCGTCGTTCATATACAAGTTAATCTGGGGACCCTGATTATCACTGATTAATCCGGTTTCTCCTCCAATACTTAATCGTTTGAAATAACCGGTGGCATCCTCTGTCCCTGAAGCAGGATAAGCATAGTAGCTTATTTTTCCATATCCAGAAGTGTATAAAATGTCTTTGGGCATGATAAATTCCAGGCTGAATCGTCCATTTTGAACACTGACCTGTCCTCTGAAAAGAATATTATTTTGAATGGAAAACGGATATGGGCTGCCCCCATCATTTGCCAAGGTATAGATGGTTACCGGTTTATCAAAAACTGTAACAACTACAGTGCCTGTATATGAATTCAGCACCTGCGACTGTACATTTTCTATATGCCCTTTTATGGTAACTCTTTCCAACGGTTTAATAGTGTCATTGAAATTTGAAATGCTGACACCGTTAATACTATCTGTTAATACCATATGTTTGGGATAAGAAAGTTTTATGGCCGGGTCACCTAAAAGTGAAAAGTTGCGTTTGTTTATATCACCTAACCCGCCGGTTTTATTTTTTGCTAGACGATAAATATCTCCTAATGAAAAATAGTTGCCGTCTCCATTTCTGGTGTACAGGTAATCAAAAAAGGCACTGTGTAAAGCAAAATTTGATGTGCTGTAAACTAACCTGGTTGTTGAATACAAAGCAATAGATCCGCCTGCCGGATTTAATAATACTAATTCACCTGCAGATGTTGTATTGTAATCATCCCAGTGACTAAATTCGCATGTTCCGGTAATAAATAATGGAAGTTTATTGAAATTTGACCAACCGACAATATCAGAATTAATGATGACATGTTCATGCGAAAGAGCATATTCATTACCATGGCCTGTATAATTAAAAACTAAAGAACCCTTGGACATTCGTTGAGCAATGGCATCATGTGCTCCCGGATAGCGGTCGCCCGTAGGAGTGGACTCTTGTTGAAATGCATCCAAATAGATTTTATCGTTATTGTACTGTGGAAATAATGTATCAACTTCAGTAGCGAGCGTATTACTTTGACCTATATGTTCATTTGCATCTTCATCATCAGCAACAAATGTAAGCCAGTTTCTCCAATCACCTAATGCAGCAGAGCTATAGTAATTTTTTATCTTCTTTAAAACCGAATTTGCTTCAGTCAACGATTTAACAGGCAGCCTTCCAACTCCAATATCTAATTTTCCTACATATTCATATTCGTTATCGTCCAATAATCCGTAGAAATCGTCGGTAGTAAATGAGCTGGTTGGAGCAAGCGAAGCAACAGATTGGTAGGTAGGAATAAAGTTCGTGTTCTGACTGAAACTATGTCTGTTATCGTAAGAGCCATCTCCAAACAAAAGAAGGTATTTAGGCATTTTAAGCGAATCAGTGCCTGCCCGGTCATAAAACATCTTCATGAAAAACTTTATTGCCGAAATATCTTTCATTCCTGATGAGAACTCATTGTATATTACATCGGGAGTTACCACTTCAACTTTTAAATTATCATATTGACGATGGATTTCTGCAATTTCGTTGGCAACACTTAAGAAATCAGGATGACTTACAATTACCAAATCAACATCGTCTAACCCGTGGAGATTTTGATTTGCGACATCGCCCACTATTGTGGGAGAATAAAAACTTGTTCCATCATAGGCAATAAATTCTCTTATGTTATCCGTTTTTGCTATAAAGCTTAAAATGTTTCCGCTTATGCTTGTTTGAATAATTGACGGAGTAGTGGGATCTGTTATATCCCATACCTGCGTGCCCGTATTACCGGTAGTCATCTGAAACTGACCGATGTTTCCTGGGGAAACAGATTGAACATCCCTAAAGGCCATTTGTCCACCTGTAAAAATAAGGTTTCTTCTGACATTAATATCAAA
>CAZDUU010000539.1:0-2094 GCA_964508675.1 uncultured Bacteroidales bacterium
AATTTGGGATTTACCAAAATTGACGGAACGGAGAAAAATTTATTTTTATTGGAAGTAGATTCATATAGAGTTCGTGAGTGCTATATTTTAGAAGAAAATAAAAATTAAAAAGGTTATGAACCGAGAAGATATATTACAACAGGTTAAAGACATATTTTGTGACGTGCTGGATGATGAAGATATTGCTTTAAATAACGATACGACTGCAAATGATATTGATGGTTGGGATTCGCTTACACATATACATTTGGTAGTTGCTATAGAGAAGCATTTTAAAATAAAATTTGCATCAAAGGAAATTCTTTCATGGAAAAATGTCGGTGAGATGATTAAAAGTATAGCTGCTAAACTATAACGAAATGATTTTTAACTCTCTGCCTTTTATAATATTCATCATTGCTGTTTTTGTGATTTATTACTTTCCCTTAAAGGAAAAAGTGAAAGAGCAAAATATTTTGTTGCTTATTTCCAGCTACTTTTTTTATGGATTTGCCGACTATAAAATGACTTTTTTGCTATTAGCGGCTACATTGATTTTTTATTATCTGGGGATAGCAACCTATCATGCAAAAAATGAAAAAATGTCTTCATGGTTGACAACAACAGGGATATTGGCAGGTGTTGGTTTACTGTTTTATTTTAAATATTTTGACTTTTTTGTAGATTCATTTGTAGGTTTGATAAATGCCTGCGGATTAAAGGTAAACGTGCATGAATTTAATATTGTAATGCCTTTAGGAATCAGTTTTTTTACATTTAAGCTTATCAGTTACGTTATAGAAATTAATCGAAAAAGAATAGAACCAACTAATGACTTTATTGCATTTGCCACGTACGTCGCCTTTTTCCCCACAATAATGTCAGGACCTATTGATAGACCCAATACATTTATTCCACAACTTTTGAAGAAACGTTCATTCGATTATAATCTGGCAGTAGATGGCTGTCGTCAATTTCTATGGGGGGTATTTAAAAAAGTGGTTCTGGCTGATAACTTAGCTGTATTTACAGAACATACATGGAATAATATTCAGGACTCATCAGGGCTCACTTTATTAATTTCTGCTGTTTTATATAGCTTTCAGATGTACACTGATTTTTCTGGATATTCTGATATGGCTATCGGAGTTGGGAAGTTGTTTGGTTTTAGTATTAATGTGAACTTCAAATATCCGTTTTTCTCAACAAATATAGCTGAATACTGGAGAAGGTGGCATATTTCTTTGACTTCGTGGCTTACGGATTATGTCTTTATGCCTCTGAATGTGAAATTTAGAAATTGGAATAACGCAGGGATTATTTTAGCTATCATTATAAATATGATACTTGTAGGTATGTGGCATGATGCAAACTGGACCTATGCAATTTTTGGGCTCTATCATGGCTTACTTTTCATTCCATTGATTCTGTCCGGGACTTTTTTTAAAAAGAAAAAAACAAAGACAAATAAGTCTGGATTTCCTCTGTTTAAAGATATTTTAGGAATGATAATTACTTTTCTCTTAGTTACTTTGGGATTAATTATTTTTAAAGCCCAAAATATAAATCAGGCTTTTGATTATTTTACACAAATGTTTACTGGTACCACATTTACACTTCCTGATTTTGATGGAATGAGCAGAGTTTTTTCTGCAATTGTTATTTTATGTATGTTTATTGTAATAGAGTGGCTTGGGAAAGATGTCGAATATCCGATTGTGAAAGTGATTCAATTTAAGCGACCTGTGAGATGGTTAGTTTATGTATTTATTATTTTCCTTATTGGAATGTATATGCAGACCACCGGGACTTCTTTTATTTACTTTAAATTTTGACGGGATTATGAGGCAGTTTATAAAATCAATAATTTTATTTTCAATGGTTTTAGCATTGCTTTATCCTGTTATGATTTTTATATGGGGTGTAACTATGCCTTCTGCACTAAAACCAAATCTGAATTATTGTTTAGGTGCCTATGGACATATGAATTCCAGATTAAAAGAAGTAAAAGAAATTAAAAAAGTGGATGTTTTGATTGTAGGATCTTCACTGGCATATAGAGGATTAGATACAAGAATATTCAGTGCCAATGGAATCTCTTCTTTTAATCTTGGA
>CAZDUU010000540.1:0-2071 GCA_964508675.1 uncultured Bacteroidales bacterium
GCTTTCGTGGTGCCTTTTTTTTGTGACTTTATTTTGGACAAGAAAAAGAAAGTTGATATATAAAGGTTGCTTAAACTGAGCTCAGGTTAATAATAATTATTCTGATTAGTTTAGTGTTAGAATGAATATTATATTTAGTATAATTCGCTCACGAACGATACATGAGATAATAGGTAGGAGTGTAATTGGGATTATAAACGTTATTATTATTTATTTTAAAGGTCTCTTTTTAATCATTCCGCCTTTGGCATCTTTTACGCTATGCATAATGATAAAAGCGTCTTTGTCAATTTTATCAATTTCGGCTTGTAACTTTGAAAATTCTAAACGGGTAAGTAGTGTATAAACAATGTCTGTATTTTTCAGTTGTTGCCCTCTTTTGGCGTAGCCTTTTTTCCCGGAGTATAGGGTGCATCCGCGTCCCAGTTTTTCTATAATGGCCAGGCGAATTTCTTCTGTTTTATCAGAAATAATGCTGACACCAATGTATTCTTCTACACCCGATACAACATAGTCAACGGTTTTGGAAGCAGCAAAATAGGTCAGAATGGCGTACATAGCTGTTTCGATTGAAAATACATAAGCAGCCACTCCAAAAATAAGGATGTTAAAAATAAGCACTACGTCGCCAATGGTCATGGTGGTTCTTCTGCTGATGAATACAGCTAAAACTTCAGTGCCATCTATAACAGAGCCCCCGCGTACTGCTAGTCCTATGCCCAATCCGAGAAAGAAACCTCCGAAAACGGCTATCAGTAATTTATCGCTGGTTACCGAAGGAAAGGGGATGATATAAATGGCTATTGCCAGTAAAAGAATGGCTGTGATACTCTTTAAGGCAAATTGTTTGCTGATGGCCGAAAAAGCCAGTAGCATAAAAGGTATGTTAATCAAAACAATTAATATGGACAGCGAAAAACCTGTAAGTTCTGAAGTAATAAGTGAAATACCGGTAACACCTCCGTCGAGGAAAGAGTTGGGGAGCAGGAACCCTCTAAGTCCGAAACTGGCCGACAGCACTCCCATCAGGATGAGAAAACCATCGCGAATAAAATATTTAAGATCTATTTTTCTGTTTTGTAATGCTTTATAGAACTGACGCGAATTGGGTTTCTTCTTTTTGTACTGATGCCTGACCGTCTCGACAATGATGTATTGAAAAATAGGGTTCATAACTAACGGATTTCTTTAATTACCTTACCCTGGCTTAACACACCAATGGTATTAAGCCCGGTAAGGTTCATCGTGATTGATTCAACCAAAGGCTCAGTTACGAGACTATCTGATTTCCATTCAATCAGAAAATTGGCACCGGATCCGCTCTGATCGCTGTGGGGAATATAGAAATCAACAGATTCCAAGGGACTCAGTTCTTTTATCGTTCCATTCAGGAAGTCATGAACCAGTTTTCCTTTGGTATCAAAATATTGTACTTTTTGTAGTCTTATTTTATAGTTGAAATCCGTATTGTGAACAGCAACAAAGGCACTCATATCGAACTTTTGCGAGTCGATATACTGAGGCATATTTGAATACACGGGCATATACAAAACCTGACCCCTGACCAGCTTAACGCTATTGTTCCGCAGTTCATACGTTTCCGGTTTAAAGTCAGATTTATTGCTGATTGAAAATGGTTGTTTGTTTTGGTCATTACTGCATGACAAACATACAATGGCTAACATAAACAATACAATGTATCTCATAACTGAATCTTTTTTTCAAAAATACTAATTTGTTAGAAGATTAGTAATGATTTCCTGCCATTTTTCAGCTATTTTTAATTCATTACCAAGATGAAAAGCATAATTTGAGTTATAGAGTTCAAATGCGAAATCGGGGTTTTTATTGTTTTTAGGACTTAAAACCAATTCAACCCTGTCAGTGATAAGCTGAATGTTTTTATCGGTACCGATTCTGCGAACAACATGATTTACTTTTACACTTTTGAAATTGGCAAGATTCAGTGCGTCCTGAGTATTGTTTCTTGTATTAATGAAAAATAAAAAGTCTGTTTCATGGTCAATCCCAATGATGATACTACTGTCGAACTCAAAGCTTGATATTTTGC
>CAZDUU010000541.1:0-2063 GCA_964508675.1 uncultured Bacteroidales bacterium
TTTTTTCGCATTTGTTGGCCCATAAGAGCGGAACCATACAAATAATCAAAATGAAAGAAGTCGTTTTCATGTCTTATTTTTTAAATGATTTCAATTCCTGGCTACCGGTTAATTTACCTTTGCTGTCATAAGTTTCCTGTTTAACAAGACCAACACCTTTTGCATACCATTCGGTCGATTTCCCCTGAACTTTGAATAAAACTTTAGATTCTACATCGTAGGTTATTTTATAGCATTCATAAGTTCCGGCAGCAACTGTTATGCTTTCTTTTGCTTCAACTTTGCGGTTGTAAACGCGAACGCTCATAGTCATCATCTTAATTCCCTGATTTGAAATAGTCATGGTTGCACTGCCTTCTTTAAGTGTCTGCCCAACTGTTAATGTGTTCGGCAAGTCAAGTTTATCCGATTCCATTTTTACCTGCATATCTTTATAACCTTCCATTACTTTGGGGTCGAACATGCTACTCATATCAAACGTAATGTTTCCATCCTGGCAAAAGTAGGTCTGTTGGAATTTATAGGTTTCTTTTTCTTTGTCATCATAAAAAATATTATCTGTTTTCATAGCAACAATACCATTTTCTGTAGTAACATCGCTAACCGTCATTTTAGAAACAGACTCCATTTTCCCTTTTGCATTATTGTGAATATACTCAAAGGTAGTTCCTGTGCTAAAGTTATAAAATTCGTTACAAGTTTGTGAATTTGAATAAACTGCAAGACCGATAAAAAATACTGTAAATAATGTCTTCATAATTTTAATTTTTTTCAAATGTAGTTTATTTTTGAATAAATAAAAAGCTGTCAAAAGACAGCTTTTTATATTAATGACCAGAGCTTCCTACTACCTTAAATTTATCTCCGGTTTCTTTTACTATTCTACGGTACCAGTCATCACCATATCCAGGTTGTGAACCTTTAGGATTGCGTTGTCCGGGAACTTTAGTTTTGATATTACCGTCCATGTATTTAACAAAGAGGTCTTTGTAAAGTTGTTTCCAACGCGCAACAGTTTCATTGCCGGTTTTTACACTGTAGTCAGTAATGAATTGTAAAGCCTGCTTAGTATCTTTTTTATACATTTCTTCGGCTTTTTTATCAATAGCTGATACATTATTATAATATTTGTTTTCTAATTCTGACTGTACAGCCTGAATGTCATTAATCATCACATTATAGCGGGTATAAGCAAAATTTGATACCTGGTTAAATGTCCAGAATGCGCTTGTTTCACTAAATTCCATCATACTTCCGTTTCCTACTGCATAAGCTTCGGGAACCTTGGTTGTCCCGCAATATATAGGAGTATAGCAGTTTGAATAAGTATCGTCAACTCCAAACCAGAAGATTCCACCAATCGGGTTGGGTAACCATGAGCGTGCCTGTGCTACAAATGCAAAGCCTGTTTGTTGTGTGCTGGTAGCGCGTTCATTGAAGTATTCAACAGAATCGAGTTTCCAGGTCATCGGACGCCAGCGTACTATGCAACCGTAAGGACCTGCACCCATATCTTTGGTCATATCCATTTTAGTTCCCTGATAGTAATCGCGGTTTAAAGAAATTACATCAAGAACTGAGAGCTTTTTGTCCGGTTTAATATAAAGAGGCATGCGGTTTTTAAGATTTAATCCCATTGCATAATCTTCATATTTTCCCATGTCCTTGTTAATTCTGTTGAACATAGCCCATACGCGTGCTTCGCAAAAACGTGCAGCACCAAAATCGAGAGGAGCATAAATATCACTAAAACTGAAATCTTTGTCTTCTCCTTTATAATAACCGGCTTTGCGGGCAAAAGAAATGACATCCGGACTGTGGAAGATAGTTTGTTTGGCATCAAAAAAGTTATTTATTTTTTGGAATGGGAAGGTTGTAATTCTTGGATGGTTAGCGTGTCCTGAAACATATCCGTCAGGAATCTGTATGGCAACCCAAACTGCACCTTTACTGTAAAGAACTTTTCCTTTAGCATCTTTTTTAGGGGCACCTTTTCCAATCATTTCTAATACCCATACTTCGTTGGGATCTGCTATAGAAAAAGATTCTCCGCTGCTATAATA
>CAZDUU010000542.1:0-2061 GCA_964508675.1 uncultured Bacteroidales bacterium
GATATCATGTTGTTGGCGTGAGTGCCGATAGCGTGAAATCACATCAGAATTTTATTCAGAAATATGAATTGCCTTTTCCTTTGATTGCTGATGTGGATAAAAAAATTCTTCTTGCGTACGATGCTTTTGGAGAAAAGAAAATGTATGGTAAAACAGTTCTGGGAACAATACGAAAGACCTATATAATAAATGAAAAAGGCATAATCGAAGACATTATTGAAAAAGTTGATACAAAAAATCATTCAGAACAAATATTAAAGTAAATACATATGGAAAACAAAAAAGACAAACAGGAAAACCAGAAAGAGAAACTCAAAGCTTTACAGGCAACTCTCGACAAAATCGAAAAAGATTATGGCAAGGGCTCCATCATGAAATTGGGTGATGAAAATTTTACTCCTGTAGATATTATCCCGACAGGAAGTATCGGATTGGATGTGGCATTGGGAATAGGTGGTTATCCTAAGGGCAGGGTAGTTGAAATTTTTGGACCCGAGTCATCAGGTAAAACAACTTTAGCAATTCATGCCATTGCCGAAGCACAGAAAGCCGGGGGCATTGCAGCATATATTGACGCTGAACATGCTTTCGACCGCACTTATGCAGAAAAATTAGGCGTTGATCTGGATAATTTATATATCTCTCAGCCTGACAATGGAGAACAGGCATTAGAAATAGCCGATAGTCTTATTCGAAGCGGCGCTATTGACATTATCGTGATTGACTCTGTTGCTGCATTGACACCAAAAGCTGAAATTGAAGGTGACATGGGCGATTCTAAAATGGGTTTACAGGCAAGATTAATGTCACAAGCTTTGCGTAAATTGACAGCAAATATCAGTAAAACAAATACCTGTTGCATATTTATCAATCAATTGCGCGATAAAATTGGTATTATGTTTGGAAACCCCGAAACAACAACGGGTGGAAATGCACTAAAATTTTACTCTTCCGTACGTCTTGATATCAGAAAAATCAGTCAGTTGAAAGACGGTGAAGAAGCAACCGGAAATCGTGTAAAAGTAAAAGTAGTGAAGAATAAAGTTGCTCCTCCCTTCAAAAAAGCTGAATTTGATATTGTTTTTGGTGAAGGAATTTCCAGAATAGGTGAAATTATTGATATTGGTGTTGAAAATAACATTATAAAGAAAAGTGGTTCATGGTTCTCTTATAATGATATAAAATTGGGACAGGGACGTGATACTGTTAAGCAGCTTTTAAATGATAATGCTGAATTAATGAAAGAACTTACTGAAAAAATTAAGGAACTTTTAAGTTCAAAACAATAACAAATAAAAGGAGACAGAGCGCTCCTTTTTTAATTTATCAGAGCGATGAATAAAGTTGTAATTGGGGTTGCTTTGGCTATAAGCCTGTTTGCCTGCAAAAGCAATACAAGTAGCAAAAAAGAAGAACCGGTAAAAGATACTTTAGGTTTAATAGATATTTCAGCAAAAATTCGGAAAAATCCGATGAATGCAGAACTTTTCGATAAAAGAGCAGCGATTTATTGGTCATTGAACAAAAAAGACAGTGCCGTTAATGACGAAATAATTGCATTAAGGCTTGATTCTATGAACGAGGACTTTGCTTCAAATCTTGCCCAGTTTTATTTCGATATGATAAAAACTAAAGAAGCAACAGAATTACTCGATAATTTTCTTAAAAGAAAACCAGAGAGTGTGAAAATTCTCAGCAGGCAAGGTAAATTTTATACAATTCTGAAAGATTTTAAGAAAGCAAAGGATTACATTAATAAAGCTCTCACTCTAGATCCACAATATGCAGACGCGCATTTTCAAAAAGGAGTGGTGTTAACAGAAACGGATCAGCCAAAAGAAGCTATTAAAGCCTTTAAGGAAGTGGTTCAATATGACCCCGAAAACTCAGAAGCATATATGATGTTGGGTTTATTGAATCAGGAATTTAATGACTCTATTGCTTTGGAATATTACAGAGCTGTTACGAGATTATTACCTAAAGATCCGCAGGCCTATTATAACATTGCATTTTTTTACCAGGAAAATAAAAATTATCCCAAAGCTTTTGAAAATTACAATT
>CAZDUU010000543.1:0-2057 GCA_964508675.1 uncultured Bacteroidales bacterium
AATATTTCAACGAGGTTAATAAATGGATAATTATAATATTACAAATCATACTAACGAAGAAGAAGAAATTGGATCTTTTATTGAGATTGGTGAATTAGAAGTAGGCGCAGAAAAGAATATTTATTGGTTAAGTGAAGATCAAATAAAACGACATGTCTCTAAGCTGTTTATGTTTTCCGAGGTTACAACTATAAAACAAGATTTATATACTACAGCATTAACAAATCTTCTTAAAAAGATAAATTTTTTAGAGCTTCATCAACAGTTATTAAACAATGAAATAACTGAGGAGGAATTTGATAATTATTTAAATCATGACTCTGTTAAGTATACTATTCAAATGAACAAATCAATTTCTACACTTGAAAAGCACTTAATCATACAGATTATTTCCAGAATTGGAACTGATATTAAAGAATTTTCATATTCTGATATTGAAGAATTGTTTTCGATTAAATATAATAATTTATCTAATACTCCCATGATTAAATAATAAGGTAATTTTATGAAATTTATTAATCGTGGTGAAGCCATAGAAGGTAAAAGGATTGCTATTAAAACAAGAAAACAAACTTTGCAAACCAGTGTTGAAATTGATAATATTGGGAGATGTTTCAAATATTTATGTCAAAAAAATGCAAATGCATCGATTACAGAAGAACTTGATATAAAAGTCTCAAAATTTTCTGAAAAAAGTCATCTGGATATAAATGACAGTGTTAGTGGTGATTCAATTGATTTATACTCCTTTGATAAGTTACAGTTCACAAAAGAAGCAAATTATTCATCAAAACATGGAATACAATCCAGTGAAACAAAACAATATGGATGTGCCCAAATAAGAATACCTTTCCGTTTTGCTTTAGAAATGGGTCATATTGATTTAATAGATTAACTATAATCGCACTTTTTATACAACATTTCGGTGTCATTATAAGAAATGATAATTATAAAAAATTAATAAATAATAATCAATATAGTAAATGTAATATTTGTAAAGTTTTGGCGAACAATATGTTTCATGTAAGGCAACAGAGGCTACGATTTCTTCGCTACAGAAAGTTAAATAATAAAAGATATAAAAGAAAAAGGTGGGTGGGAAATTTCACCTACCGTTTAGGAGTGTAATCTGATCCTGCCTGCAGGTTACAATACACTCCGAGTTGAACGTAATGGCCTGATTGAAAAACGTTATCCTATCAACAAAAAATCAGAGTATAATCTCTATTGTTTATTAATGGAGTTTAAATAGCGGGAATACTAATTGCAAGAATTATTTTAGTAGTCATTTTAAAAAATATTTTTCCTTTAAATTTATCAGCTCACCTACACGGAGTCTTGATGCACAAGGTGATACAAATAATTTATGATTGTATCTTTTGTAACAACCTCAGGCGGTTCGTTGCAGTAGTCAAAGAAATAGCGGGAGCAGCCGCCTTTCAGGCGGTTTTGTTTAACGTTCCGGGGTAAGCGACGTTTTGCCGTAGCGTAGCGAAGGCCAATGTGACAAAGCGCAATTTGGGCCGGAGTGAGTGCACGCGAACGGAGCCGGGTAACCGCTGTTATCGGCTGGGGCTGGGCTTTGTAATAGTAAAAAGCTGCGGCATGGATGCCGCCTGATAAGCTATCTCTTACACACATTTAACAACAATCTTACTATATTTTACTGTAGTAACAAATCTCTTTTTCAAAAAAGCATTCAAATATTTTACTAGATACATTTTACGAATATTATATGACTTATAGTGTATCATCATGCCGAGATATGAGTTAATCGAAGATTGAATTTTTTGCAACTCGGTTTTTTCCGGTTTATGCGATTCTGATAAGTCATTGTATCTGCTAATCGAGCTGTAAAAATTACCCTTTGTCCTATTGGTAATATAAATCCTGTTTGGCATGATAACAGCCCCAAGGTATTTTACCCCTTTACTGTAATGCTGCAAGTAGATTTTATCCGGATGAAGCGTGAGAAATAACTTATCATTCAAAAAGTTCTTAATTTTTGGAATAAGTGACTTGAGGTAATCTTTATCATTGTGGACAATCACAACATC
>CAZDUU010000544.1:0-2050 GCA_964508675.1 uncultured Bacteroidales bacterium
ACTGTAAAAACGAAAAATGTTGATTACGACGAAGTTTACCTGTTTGATCAGGCTTCGTCTAAAACCATTACCGACAATGTCGTTTTGCCCGAGCAAAAAGTTTTTATCCTGTTTGAAGGGATCAAGGGATTTACAAACGAAAACGACAGCATGCATTGTGGTATCAGCTTAAAAGTAGTTGATAACGGAGGTCATGTTTTACTTGACGAAGCCGATTTAATCGGTGACGGAGCCTATTCAGTCGAAGAATTTGAAAATCAGGTTTCGCCATATTTCCTCGTAACAGGAGGATCTGTCAACAGCCCGGTTAGCTGCTATTGCCTGATTTGGGATAAATTAAGCCAGAAAAGTATCTCCGCAGAATTTAAGGTAGATGTTGAAAAAGCACAGGAATAACAAATTATTTTCCTCTTCCCTGAAAAATTATTTTTACAGTATAAATCAGAATTTTAAAGTCCACATAAATGGACATATTTTCCATGTAAATTAAATCGTATTTAAGGCGCTCAACCATTTCGTCCACATTTTCTGCATAACCGAATTTCACCTGTCCCCACGAAGTAATTCCAGGGCGAACCTTTTGCAGGTGTGCGTAATGAGGAGCTTTTTTCATTATCTGATCAATAAAATACTGGCGTTCCGGGCGTGGACCAACCAGTGACATATCGCCTATCAACACATTGAAGAACTGAGGTGTTTCGTCCAGTCTGACTTTACGCATAAAAAGTCCGAACCTGGTAATACGCGGATCGTTTTTACTCGATAATGCCGGTCCCATTCTTTCGGCATCAACATACATACTTCTGAACTTGTATATATTAAAAGGTTTGCCAAATCGGCCTATACGTTCCTGAGCATAAAAAACAGGGCCTTTACTCGACAGTTTCACACCAAATGCCAGGAACAGATACAAAGGAGATAATAATATTACAGCCATTAAGGAAAAAAACAGGTCTATCAATCTTTTTAAGTTTGCTTCGAAAGGAGACATTAGTTCTCTGGAAATCTGTATCAACGGAGCATCATAAGGACTCGACATACGCACACTTCCTGTAAGAATATCGTACAGCGAAGGTATTGCTTTTACCACCAGATCTTTATTTTCGATTCGGTTTAAAATAGCATTTATCTGGTCATGTTCACGTGTTTCGAGTGCAAGGATAACTTCTTCTACATTATTTTTTTCGATAATTGCTGGCAGCTCTTTAACATTTCCGAGCAAAGCAAGATATTTTTCGATTCTGTATTTTGGTTTTTCGGTCACACTAACAAATCCAACAAAAATGTTTCCGCCTCCCTTAGGCTGTTTTACAAAATCTTCATATAAGTCGAAAGCTTTTTTATTACTACCAACTATTATCGTTCTGAATCCTATTTTTCTTTTATGTATTTTGTGAATGGTCCGTGTTGTAATAACAATTCTGGGGACGTAGGTTAAAAAAAACTGTGTTGAAAAAAGCATCAGAACGGAACGGTAATAGTCATGATAGCTCACTACATAATCATCAAGTACCAGTGCAAAAAATAAAACTATAATACCAATAACTGTAATAAAAAAGGTTTGCCAAAGCTCTTTTAATCTTGAACGGCGATAAGCATCCTGATAGTATCCGGAAAGATAATGAAGTGTTATCCAAAATAAAGGAATGACAATCAGGCCTAAATAAAATTTTAAATCATAATCAAGTTGTATCGGATACCCGAAGTACTGTGTTTCGATAATTTTTTTTCGGAAACTAAAAAAGATAAGCCATGCAATAGCTGACATTAAATAGTCAGAAATAACATATTTAGCTATTTGACTTCTCGTTTTCATTAAAAATGCAGAAGTTTCAAATTATCAATTTCGCAGTTTCCTTCGGCATACCCATCCTGAAGAGCTGATTGAATTATAACATTAAAATCTATTGCATCCAGATTATCTGTTACAGTAGTAGTCAAATAGACATATACATGATTAAACGAATTCGGATGCGGATTTAACACCAAAATTGGAGTATTTATTGAAGATTGAAGTTTATTAACCAACAAACCAACTGTAAAGGGATGG
>CAZDUU010000545.1:0-2046 GCA_964508675.1 uncultured Bacteroidales bacterium
TTCGCATATACAAAAGAACGCTCTACATCCATATCGGCCCAGTTGTCGAAATCAACTTCAAAAGCTCGCTTATTTTCGATAGTATGCAGACGTTTCAAACCGTTGTTTTCGCCAATCCATTTTTTCCATGCGTTGGCAATGCCGGCCTGCTTATTTGAATATTGAATACGGATAAGTCTGTTTGTGTCCATAGCTGCTTTGATAACTTCCAGACGCAAATCACGAAGCTTTATCTGGTGAGGATTTTCTACATTCTGAATCAGTTCAACAGCATAAGATGGGATGTATTCCTGTGTGCTTCCCGGAAAACCGAATACCATAGTAAAATCGCCTTCTTTTACTCCGCCAATATTGATTTTGAAATGTTGTTTTGGAACATAAGGAACATTGTCAGCAGAGTAATCAGCCGGTTCATTGTTTTTGTTGGCATAAACGCGAAACATCGAAAAGTCGCCGGTATGGCGAGGCCACATCCAGTTGTCGGTATCACCCCCGAATTTTCCAATAGATGAAGGTGGTGCTCCTACCAGACGAACATCACGAAAAACCTCGTAAATGAACATGAAATATTGATTTCCGTAATAAAAAGGTTTTACTTCTATAGTATATCTTTTGTTCTCTGAATGTTGCTTTATCAGATTATTAATTTCTTTTTGAATGATAGATGCACGTGTAACCTCAGTTTCCTTGCCGGTAATGTCTTTCAGAACCAGTTGTGTAACATCTTCCATTCTAACTAAAATAGAAACAGTTAGTCCCTGGTTTGGCAATTCATCTTTAAGTTCTTTTGCCCAGAAACCGTCAGTAAGATAATCGTGCTCCAGGGTGCTGTGTCTTTGTATGGAACCATATCCACAGTGATGATTAGTCAGGATTAATCCCTGATTTGAAATGAATTCACCTGTACAACCTCGTCCGAAAAGCACAACAGCATCCTTCATACTGGCTTTGTTAATGCTGTATATGTCTTCAGGAGTCAGTTTAAATCCTTTCTTCTTCATTTCTTCGTATGTGTGGTTCCCTAAAAGCATAGGAATCCACATTCCCTCATCAGCTAATGTTTTAAGAAAAACGGTTAATGCCAGGCTGAACAATAAAAAATACTTCATTTTCATTAATTTTATTATCGACAAAGTTAACGGAAAAGACTGAAAAAGAAAAGAGATGGGATGAAGGTAAATTTGTAAAAAAATAATCAGCTTTGTTTGTTCAATCAATAAGAATTCCCTAATTTTGTTAAAACTAAATTTTAAAATTATGGCACAAAAAGTATTAGACGTAATTAAACCCGGAGTTGTTTGGGGTAAAGATTTAATGGAATTATTCCGTATTGCAAAGGAAAATGGTTTTGCTATGCCGGCTGTGAATGTAGTAGGGACTGATTCTGTAAATGCCGTGTTGGAAGCAGCAAAGGTGGTAAACTCTCCTGTTATGATACAGTTTTCAAATGGTGGTGGTCAGTTTTATGCTGGAAAAGGTTTACCGAACGAAAAACAGGAAGCTTCTATTGCAGGAAGCATTTCCGGAGCAATGCATATACACCAGATTGCCGAAATGTACGGTGTGCCGGTGATTGTTCATACCGACCACGCAGCTAAGAAACTTTTACCATGGATTGATGGTTTGCTTGATGCAGGTGAAAAATATTTTGCACAACACGGAAAACCTTTATTCAGCTCACATATGCTCGATTTGAGCGAAGAACCACTCAAAGAAAATATTGAAATTTGTAAAAAGTATCTTACCCGTATGTCAAAAATAGGCATGGTGCTCGAAATTGAATTGGGCGTAACCGGCGGAGAAGAAGACGGCGTTGATAATACAGGCGTTGATAACTCACGTTTATATACTCAACCGGAAGATGTAGCTTATGCTTATGAAGAACTGAAAAAAATCAGCGACCAGTTTACTATTGCTGCATCATTTGGAAATGTACACGGCGTTTACAAACCAGGAAATGTGAAACTACAGCCTGTTATTTTAAAGAACACACAGGATTACATTCAGAAAAAATACAACACTGGTACACATCCTGTTAGCTTTGTA
>CAZDUU010000546.1:0-2045 GCA_964508675.1 uncultured Bacteroidales bacterium
GTATGAATATAATTTAATTGATGCAAACGTTGAATTTCCTTTAAAACCAGAATTAGCGTTTCTTCTTTATTTTTTCTGATTTCTTTTTTTAAGGGAAAGCTAAGTGTATCACCTTCAATGTAATCATGAAAGTAAAATAATTGTTCATCAGCCTCAATTGTTCCTGCATTTATACTCGGGTAAAGTTGTTGAGCAATTTGAGCCTGTCTTTTAAAACGTTTGCGCTCAAATTCGTGGTCGTTTTTTTTAGGCCTGTATTGTTTTATAATTATTCTTTGTCCGTTTTCCAGTTTTGCACAGAATGTAAGCCCAAACCGTCCTTCATGTAAAAGATTTTTTTTAAGGTCAAGGCTTACAAACTGTTCATTTATTGTTATTTGCATTATTTTGATGCTTTAACATCTATCCAGTATCCTTTTACCTGTGCGCCAATGTCATCACGATACATAGCTTCGCAATAAACAGCCGGATGATAGAACTTGCCGGCAAATGTAGCATTTACAGGAACTTTAAAAGTCTTTGTCTGATGTGGAGCTAAACCGAAATAATACATTACTTTATCATCGCGGATGTCTTTGTACTCATAAGCATAGGTAACTTCGTTAGTGGCTGTTTCAACCATTCTGTCGTTCAGAATTTCCCAACCCGAAGGAATTGTATAAGTTAATGCCAGGCGACTTTGATATTCAGCAGTATTATTGGTAACCTGAATTAGAGCGTACAAATCTGTTGTCTGGCTAATGTCACTGATGTTCATGCTGCCACCATTATAAGCTGTATAATTGATATTCATACTTAATCCTTTTTCAAAAGCTTTTTCGCTTTCAGCAGGCAAAATACCTTTTCTTATAACTTCTGCATATATCGGGAATGAGGAATTATTCTGCAAATTGAAGCTGTGTTTTGTGTTTGCATTGTCAAGAGGAACTGATTTAAAGTATTTGAAACTTTCAGCAGTTTGTGATTTATTATCGATGCTGTAATTAATCTTCATGGGAGTTCTGAGTTTTTCACCCTGCAGATAATTAGCACAGGCAACTAAGGCAAACGACAACGATTGCGTGCTGTACCACGAGTTTGAAGAAAGCATTTTTGCCAGTTCCTTAATAGTGATAAATGCTTCTTTTCTCTTGTTCATAGTGGAGTAGGTAATAGCAACCAAAGCTTTTTCGCGCATATCACTTCCATAAATATCTTCGAACATGTAACGAGTGTAAACAGGTTTCGATGATGCCAATAATTCTTCGGCTATCTTGTTCTTGCCATTATATGCATAGGCTGCTGCAAGCGGATAACGTGCATAATCTGATAATGTTTTGCTTTGCAACAGACGATTCATTGCACCAATTTCATTTTGTCCTGCCATCGCCATGGTGAGTAAGCGGTAAGCCTGGATATATTGTGATGAAGGACCTTTATCCATCCATTTTTGAGCAGCCTGTTTCTGGTAATTTTTCCATTTATTCAGCATTCCGGCTGGCAAAGTATAACCAGCTTTCTGTGCTTCAACTAGGAAATGACCTGCATAACTGCTTACCCAGTCGTCGATATTCTGATCGCCTGGCCAGTATGCAAATCCGCCCTGATAGGTCTGGAATTTCTGCATTTTTTGTAAAGCAATTTTTACATTGTTTTCAATTTCCTTCGACTTTTGTGGAGGAATATCAGAAAGTGTTGCTAAATATAACTGGGGAAATGCTTTGGATACAGTTTGTTCGAGGCATCCGTGAGGATAACCGATCAGATAATCCATATGTTTTTCGAGGTTAAGTGATGGGATAGCACTGATCTCAACAGTTGTAAAGTTGGTTCCGGTAATTCCAAGCGGAGAGAGAGGAATGGTAGTGTTCTTTCCTCCTTCTACAAAATATCCGTTGCTCTGTGTTGTAAATGGATTCGGGTTTCTGACATAAATCTGGGTTGTTGTACTTGATTTTTCTGCTCCTGAAACAGCACTTACTTCAATCGTAGCCATTCCTGAAATTTTTTGGGCTATAAGGTCAAAGTAAATGGTCTTATCGCCGTTAAATTTAAGCGTTACTTCA
>CAZDUU010000547.1:0-2042 GCA_964508675.1 uncultured Bacteroidales bacterium
ACTGGTCAAAAAAGACGTGTACTTTTATCCAATTGCCTGTAACATCTAAAACCTGAACAGCATCTCCAAAGAGAACCTGCGTGGCCATTTAGCTTTTTTCAGAAAGTTCAATTCTCAGAGGAATCTGAGCTATGGTTACAATAGCATAATCATTCATAAATTAAGCTGTAAATCCAATTACAATAATATCGTCCACTTGTTTATTCTCACCTTTCCAGGTTGATAATGAGTTTTCTAAAACTTCGGCCCGTTTTGAAACTTCAGTATTATTTGCATTTAATATAATATCATTCAATGCCTTTTGTCCTAACTTTTTCTTATCAGTTCCTCCGACCTGGTCAGCAAAACCATCACTAAAGAAATAACAGCTTAGTCCCGGTTTTAACTCAACTGAATGCTTTTCATATTTAGAATCAGGGCTGGCAAATACTCCGCCAATTGAAAAATCTTTACCTTCCAATTCCTGGATTTCACCTTTATCAATGATTAAACACGAATGTCCTGCCATTGCAATTTCCATTCGGTTTTCGTTTTGATGAATTGTGCATATGGTGATATCCATTCCGTTGTCTAAATCATCACCGCTTTGCGACATTGCTTCAAGAACTTCTTTATTCAGATTTTCGAGTACTAATGCCGGATCTAAAACCTGTTTTTCCTTTATGATTTTATTAAGCATTGAATTCGCAATAAGACTCATAAATGCACCCGGAACTCCGTGACCTGTACAATCTATCGTTGCTAAAATGGACGAATTTCCTGTTTTATTATACCAATAAAAATCGCCACTGACAACATCACGAGGTTTAAAGAAAACAAAGAAATTCGGAAGACTTTGTTTTATTATTGAAATATTTGGCAATAAAGCAAATTGTATGTGTTTAGCGTAATCAATACTTTCGCGGATTATTGTATTTTGATGGGTTAGCTCTTTGTTTATTCCTTCTATTTCGTCTTTCTGTTTTTCAATCTGAAGTTTTTGCTCACGGACCAGTTTCAGAGTTTTTTTATTAGAAATATATAACCGTATGATGAAAACCAGTAAAATTAACACGATTACTAAAGCAGAAGCAATAATGTACAATACTTTATTCTGATAAGCTAATTTTTCGTTCTTTCTGTTTATTTCAGCATCTTTTTGTTTTTTCTCAGTTTCTAACATTTTGAGATTTTGTTCTTTAAGCTGATTTTCCAGCTTTTGTTTTTCAACCTCTCCCTGAATAGCTCTCAGTTTATATTCTTTAGCCTGATTTTCTACGCTAAGCTTCTCAATTTCTTCAAACGATTTTAGGTTTTCCTGCTTAACAGCTAAATATTGACTCTGAAGTTCTGAAACCATTTGTTGTTGCTGTTGCTGTTGTTCCTGGTCGTACGAAGTTTTACTTTTTTCTTTGTTTGCAAGGTTATTTTGTAAGCCGCTGATATTTTTATCAATAGCAGCAACTAATGCATTCATATTTACCGAAGATGCAATACTCTTAGCAGTATTGAAACATTTTAAGGCTTCAGTGTTGTTTCCATAATTTGAGCAAGCAACTCCAAGCATGTTCCATGAGTTTGCCATTTCCTTTTTATCTCCCAGCTTTTCGGCAAGTGATTTTGCTTTAGTAAAAGCATCGACAGCTTGTTTATATTGGCCTGTTTTAGAATATGTTCCGCCTAAATTAGTTATAGCAGAATATTGTGTTTTTGTATCGCCCAATTCTTCGTATAAACCGGCACTTTTTGAAAATGCAGTAGTTGCATCCGAATATTTTCCTGCATCACGGCAGGATATCCCTAGTTCGTTGTAAACAGAGGCAAGTGACTGTTTCTGATTAGCCGCAGATAATATTGCAATTGCACTATTCAGATACGAAATCCCTTCAGCGGGTCTGTTAGCATATCTTGATGCCCTTCCTGCCAAAACAGATGCTTTGTATTCACCGTTTTTGTCTGCATTTTTTGATGCGATACCTGCTGCAATTTTTGCAAGCTCAAAAGAAGCAGAGGAGTTTGATTTCAGGCAATTATTTGAAATATTACATAAATAACTAACCTGA
>CAZDUU010000548.1:0-2037 GCA_964508675.1 uncultured Bacteroidales bacterium
TCTTAATCTTCCATATGAAGATTCTAAAATCCTAAAAGAGGATATTAAATCTTCAAATTAATTATATCGTTTGGTTTTGTTCTAGATGTAAGAGCTTTGGTAGGGGTTTTGCCGACCATGGTTTCGCCAGATTTAATTTTGTTATGTGTGATAGCGGCAAGTTTAGGTCTTTTTGAACCTATCAGTCTTCCGTTTCCATTATGACCGTTTTTACCGACCATATCAACAAGTATTTTAACTATACCCTGAAGTTCAGCCGCCTGGGATGAGAGTTCCTCGCTCGCTGATGCGGACTCTTCGGCACTTGCGGCAGATGCCTGGGTAACCTTGTCCATCTGACCTAAAGCATTGTTTAACTGAGTTATTCCCTGTGATTGTTCATCACTTGCACTCGATACCTCGCTTACAAGCTGGGTTACTTTACGGGCAGACTCAGCGATCTCTGACAGGATAATTTCAACTTCTTTGCTAACCGCAACACCGTTATCAGCATTACTTTGTGCTCCTTCAATAAGTGTTGCCGTATTTTTTGCGGCTTCGGCGCTCCTTTGCGCGAGATTTCGTACTTCATCAGCAACGACTGCAAATCCCATCCCTGCCTCGCCGGCTCTGGCAGCCTCAACGGCCGCGTTTAAAGCGAGAAGATTTGTTTGAAATGCAATTTCATCAATGGTTTTGATAATTTTTGCTGTTTCGTCGGATGAGGATTTTATTCTGTTTATAGCTTCAGACATACGTATCATTGCCTCTGCGCCTTTCTGGGCTGCCTTTTGGGCTTCCTTAGCAACAATATCCGCCTGTTTTGCATTTTCTGTATTTTGTTTTGTCATGGAGGTCATTTCCTCAAGAGAAGAAGATACTTCCTCGAGGCTTGATGCCTGTTCGCTCGCTCCTTCCGCTAACTGTTGACTCGATGAGGAAACCTGATTCGAAGCGGCCGCAACCTGATTAGAACCATCGGTCAGACCACTTATAATCTTATTTATCGGTTTGGTTATCGAACGAATTATTATTATTGCCAGTAATGTTCCAGCAAATGCTGATATCAAAGAACCCAGTACCATAATAATGGATGAAAACGATAAAGATGAATCTGCCTTTTTAGCGATTCCCAATGTTTGTTCGATTCCGTTTAATGAGACATCTTTGGAAAGATTCTGAATTTTTTCTGCAGATATCTGTCGTTTTTTCTGAAGTTCCAGATTTTTGCTCCAGCAGTCCAGAAGCGTTATAAGGGCTGCTTTATACTCTTTTCCTGAATTGCGGCAACTATCAATTTTTTCCGAATCCTCCGTTGATTTTGATAACTGCTGTACTTCATCGAGTTTTTTATCGATTTCGTCGAATAATGGGAGTTCGGATTTAATTATTTCAGGATTTCTTTCTGCCTGAGCTTTCCATGTAGATACCCTTATGTTGTTTATTGAATAAGCGATATTCGCAAATGATTTGGCTTTTTTCAGATCATTTGTTGTCCCGATATAACCACAGCAAATACCCATATATGTTTCCATTGAAGAATTCATCTTTGCACGAAGATTTTTCATATTGTTTATGTTGTCTTCTGCTTCATTTAAAAGAGTTTCGTACTCTGTGAAATATTCTATTGCTTCATTCACCTTTTGATTCATTTCTTTCAGATCGTTGGCTTTCTCAGACAACGATTTTGCTTCGGCAAGATATTTTTTCACATTTTCGATATGTGTTCTTCCTGTGTCAAGATTTGCCTGATTTTCCGTATTGGCATATCCTCTTATTTCATACATTGTCAAAAGTATGCTTCGTTCTATATTATTTAATAAAGAGACACTTGGAACGTATTCTTTAGCAAGCATTCCTGCGCCTTTTGATGATATTTTCATTGTCCATACTGAAATAACTCCAAGAACAACAGCAATGACAACAAGACATGTGAACCCGAATGCGATTTTTTGCCCCAACTTCATGTTTCTGAACATTTCGATCCCCTTTACTGACTGCTGTTTTTAAGCGACGGTTTCAATAATCATACCGATACTGTCATCTTTAAGAATTTTT
>CAZDUU010000549.1:0-2036 GCA_964508675.1 uncultured Bacteroidales bacterium
TTTATCTCCGACCTTGGGAGTTGAAAAAGTTAAATTTTCGGGTTTAAATTCTAAATCGAAAGGAACAATTACTTCTTTGGAAGTCGAATTAAATAAATTCCGTATATGATTTATTCCCTGTATAAGCAGTTCGTCTTTACTTTCGTTCAATTGTGGCAAAAGTATCAGATTGTGCGATTGGACAACAGAACCATGCATAATTTTTATGTAATTCATAAAAAAGTGCTGGTCTTTTTGATCAAAACTAAAAACATCGATATTGTGTAATTTTGGATTTACTATGATCGATTTTGACTGATAATTTTCCAGTAAATCCAATTTGGTTTTAAATTCCTGTGCAAGTTCAAACTGGAGATTTTGAGAGGAATTTTTCATTTGTTCGTTTAAAAATTCTCTTACAGGTTTTAATTCACCTTTAAGTACTTTCAAAGCAAATTGAATATTTTTATTGTATTCTTCTGATGTCTGATAATTAACACATGGAGCTTTGCAGTTCCCGATATGATATTCAAGACAGACCTTAAACTTTTTCTTCGAGATAGAATAATTGCTTAACTGGAGTTTGCACGAACGTATCTGAAAAAGTTTTTGTATTAAATCGAGCAGAATATACATTAACGTTAGTGAAGGGTAAGGACCAAAATATTGTGAACCATCATTCGAATAAAAACGGGTTTTGTATATTCTCGGAAATTCTTCGTTGGTAACTTTTATCCACGGGTACGTTTTATCATCTCTTAAAAGTATGTTGTATCGTGGGTTTAAGGTTTTTATTAGATTGTTTTCAAGAAGTAAAGCATCGTTTTCTGAATTGGTTAAAATGTACTCAATTTTAACTGTTTTAATGATAAGTAGTTTTAATTTACCCGTTGCTTTCGCAGCATTGAGCCAGTAAGAAGAAACCCGTTTCTTTAAATCCTTAGCTTTTCCGACGTACAGAAGACTGTTCTTATTGTCAAAGTATTTATAAACGCCGGGTTTATGAGGTATGTTTTCTAATTGTTTTTCTATGGATAAAAACTGTTCCACGTGAAACAATTATTTATTTTCAAAAGGGACAAATTCAAATTTATTGATATTGAAATAACCTTTATCGCCAATTTTCAATTCGGGAATAACCAATAGAGCCATAAATGATAAGGTCATGAACGGGGCTTTTAAAGTTGATCCGAGCAATTCTTTTACAAACGATTGGAGTTGGTTATATTTTGATGCAACAAAAAGTGCATCTTCGTTAGTCATTAAGCCACCAATGGGCAGGGGGAGTGCTAATGAATTTCCACTGAGAGCTGCTGCTATACCGCCTTTAGAATCATTTAAAACGTTGAAAATTTCTAAAATATCGTCATCATTGTGCCCGCAAATAATCATGTTGTGGCTGTCGTGAGCAATGGTCCCGCCAAAAGCTCCCTGTGCAAGGTTTATATTTTTTATTAAACCTAAAAATGGCTTGGCATTTTGATAGCGGTTAACTACGACTATTTTATCAAATCCTCGCTTTAAATTTCCATTTGAATCAAAAATATCGTTATAATTATATTCAAGTTGATTGGTTAAAAGTTCTCCATCAATGCAACCAATTACATTAAATGATTTTCTGTTATCAGTTATTTGTAAATCAGTTTTCGATAAATTTGAAGGATTCCATTGGTTGATACTTTTTGATTCTTCGTTCGAGAAATTTGAATTTAAAGCATCCTTACCATTTATATAAACATGAAGTATATTTTTCAAATACTGTGAATCTGAAACAATAAAATCTGCCGGATCTCCTTTTTGCAATAAACCTGAATTGATTTTATAATGGGTAATTGGATTTACGGTTGCAGCTCTGAGCACATCAAAATAATTATAATTCAAATGCCATGCTTTTTTAACTATTGCATTAATATGTCCTTCGAGCAAATCATCAGGATGGGAATCGTCTGTGCAGAACATGATGTCGTTCGGGTGGCTGTCAATTAATCCTCTTAGTGTATCGAAATTTTTTGCAGCACTTCCTTCACGTATCTGAATTTTCATTCCATAGCTAATCT
>CAZDUU010000550.1:0-2019 GCA_964508675.1 uncultured Bacteroidales bacterium
GAAAGAAACCGATGTTTGTGTTTCAAACGCATCATGTACTACAAATTGTCTTGCTCCTATTGTTAAGATTTTGAACGATAGCTTTGGTATTGAAAATGGTTTCATGACTACTGTTCATGCATATACCAACGACCAGATGATATTGGACGCTCCGCACAAAGATTTACGCCGTGCAAGAGCTGCTGCTGTGTCACAGATTCCTACAACTACCGGTGCTGCAAAATCAGTAGGTAAAGTTATTCCTGAATTAAAAGGTAAACTCGATGGTGTTTCTATCCGCGTACCGACCCCTACTGGTTCTATAGTTGACTTTGTAGCTAATCTCAAGAGAGAAGCTACCAAAGAAGAAATCAACGCTGCTGTTAAAGCTGCTGCTGAAGGACCTATGAAAGGTATTGTTGAGTACTGCACAGATCCTATCGTTTCAGTTGATATTATCCACAACCCGAATTCAAGCATTTTCGATGCTTTAAGCACAATGGTTATGGGTAAAATGGTGAAAGTGTTTTCATGGTATGATAACGAATGGGGTTACTCAAACCGCGTAGTAGATTTGATTCCTAAATTATTTAAATAAAAATTAAAAGGTTATTAGTTTAAGAGGTTGTCTCAAAGTCGCAATTTGTTTATTTTTCGACAAGTACAAAAAGACAAATTGTTTAATTAAACAGTCAGGCTGAGCGTGTCGAAGTCTTGATGCAATTTTAGGCAACCTCTTATTTTATATCTGAATTATGATAGCGAACGAAATATTCAACATCAAAACCAACGAGGAATTTCATGCAAAAGCAATGGAATTATTCAAGCTGCAATACGATTTGCAACCCGTTTACAAAGAATTCTGCGACTCACTGAAACGAACTCCTGCAAATGTAAAGCAGGTGAATGAAATTCCCTTCTTGCCCATACAGTTCTTTCGCAGTCACAGCATTAATATCAATCCTTCATACGACCTGGTTTTTGAAAGCAGTGGAACAACAGATTCTAACACTTCGAGACATTTTGTAGCCGATAAATTACTCTACAAATCGAGCTTTAAAAAAACGTTTGAATCTTTCTACGGGAATGCTGATGATTATGTGTGGATGGCATTATTACCCTCTTTACAGGAAAGAAAAAATTCTTCATTGACTTATATGGTCGATTATTTTGTTCGCCATTCAAAGCACAGCGAAAGTGGTTTCTATTTAGATAAACATGAAAATTTGCATCAGGCATTATTGAACGCTTTTGAACATAAAAAGAAAGTAATGCTCTTTGGAGTAAGCTATGCTTTGCTCGATTTTGCAGAAAAATTCAGATTGCCCGCATATCACGATTTAACCGTAATGGAAACCGGTGGTATGAAAGGAAAAAGAGAAGAAATGGTTCGCCAGGAACTGCACCGTATTCTTAAAGAAGCTTTCAATTTGAAACAGGTACACAGCGAATATGGCATGACCGAATTACTGTCGCAATCGTATTCCAAAGGCGATGGTATATTTGTTTCGCCGCCATGGATGAAAGTGTTGATAAGAGATGTTTACGATCCGTTAAATGTTGGAATTAAAGGAAAAAACGGAGGAGTGAATATTATTGATCTGGTAAATATTTATTCATGCTCATTTATTGAAACACAGGACATGGGAATAATGCACGAAGACGGAAGTTTTGAAATTATTGGACGCATGGAAAATACTATTAGCAGAGGTTGTAATATGCTGATATAAAATGAAAAAACTTGTTGTTCTTACCGGAGCGGGTATTAGTGCCGAAAGCGGCATCAGTACGTTCAGGGATAGCGGCGGCTTATGGGAACAATATCGTGTCGAAGATGTTGCTACTTACGATGCATGGCTGAAAAATAAAGAGCTGGTGCTCGATTTTTATAACCAGCGCAGGAAGCAGCTTTTGGAAACAAATCCCAATGCTGCACACGAAAAACTGGTTGAACTCGAAAATTCTTTTGACGTTCAGATAATTACGCAGAATGTGGACGATTTGCACGAACGTGCGG
The DNA here is from genome assembly GCA_964508675.1 of uncultured Bacteroidales bacterium. Lineage (GTDB taxonomy): Bacteria > Bacteroidota > Bacteroidia > Bacteroidales > GWA2-32-17 > Ch61. Next base: position 1,997 of record CAZDUU010000550.1, read on the forward strand.
GGAGTCAAAAAGTGCTACACCTG
>CAZDUU010000551.1:0-2010 GCA_964508675.1 uncultured Bacteroidales bacterium
GTTAACATATAAAAATCACGGCAGGCTTATTAAAGATGAATATACCAGACTTGTCAATTGCAGACCCACCGCCGTTAATTTAAAAAGAGGTGCTGATTTTGTTTTCGTTCCGACATCTATGGAAAAGCTGAACGAAAAGCAGCTATTTTCATTAGCGAATGAGTTTGCACGGAATGAAATCAATGCCTGTAAAAAAATCGGCGAAAACGGGTTTTCATTAATAAAACAATTATACAAAAAGCTCCAGCGACCTATAAATATCCTTACTCACTGTAACGCAGGGTGGCTGGCCTGTGGAGATTACGGAACTGCCCTCTCTCCTATTTTTGAAGCCAACAAAAAAGGTATTCCTCTTCATGTGTGGGTAGATGAAACCAGACCGCTAAACCAGGGTTCACGGCTTACAGCATGGGAACTTTCAAACGAAAAAATACCATTCCATATTATAAGCGACAATTCCGGTGCTTTGCTCATGATGCAGAATAAGGTTGACGCCGTAATTACCGGAGCAGACAGAATTGTAAGCAACGGAGATGTCGCAAATAAAATAGGGACCTATCAAAAGGCACTGGCTGCAAAAGAACATAAAATTCCTTTCTGGGTGGCAGCCCCTTTAACTACTTTTGATGCCAATACTAAAACCGGTGCAGAGATTCAGATTGAAGAACGAAATGGAAATGAATTGCAGGAAATAAGAGGACAAATTAAAAATACAAATTCAATTGTAGATGTAAAGCTCTTCCCCGATCAGTTCCCTTCTACAAATCATGCATTTGATATTAGTCCTGCAAAGTTTGTAAGCAATTATATTACGGAAACAGGCGTGTTTTCAAAAATTGAACAAGTTTATGAAAAACGAAACCATCGTTAAAGAAGCAGAAAACATTGCTTACTTTATGCAACGTCTATACAGACAACAGTTAACGACCAGTCAGGGCGGGAATATCAGTTTAAAGCTGGAAAAGGAAATTTTAATCACTCCCTCGCAGGTAGATAAAGACCGTTTAAGGGCAGAAGATATCATTTTAATGGACGAAAAAGGAAAAATAAAAAAAGCCGTTCATCCTGCCAGCATGGAAACTAAAATGCACTTAGCTGTTTATAAGAACCGTCCGGATGCAAAAGCAATTATCCACGCACATCCTTTCTGGGCCTCGTTATTTGCTTTATCAGATTTAAAACCTGTCAATAATATCAGCGATGAAGCCTTTTTTATGGTAAAACGTCTGGCTTTTTGCGAATATCAAACCATGGGAACCAAAGAACTGGCAACTGAGGCTGGCAAAAAATCCAGAAATGCCGATGTACTTATTTTAAAAAATCACGGTATATTAACCTGCGGAAAAAGCCTGACCGAATGTATGGAAAGAATGGAAGTTATAAACAATCTGGCTCACTATGCCTATTTAGCCTCCGGTAAAATAAAGCTGGTTTCACTCTCAAAAGAAGCCATGGAAAGAATCAATAAATTGTATGGAGAATAATATCAGATAGTAAGAATTTCTTTTTCTTTAGCGACTAAGATATCATCAACCTTTACAATATACTGATCTGTAGCTTTTTGTATTCTATCTTCAGCTTCTTTTATTTCATCTTCAGAAGTCCCGTCTTTTTTCAACTGCTTCAGTTCTTCGTTTGCATCGCGACGGGCATTACGTACACCAATTTTTGCTGTTTCGCCTTCGTTTTTCACATTCTTTACTAACTGTTTACGACGTTCTTCGCTAAGTGGAGGTACAATGATTCTTAAAATCTCACCGTTGTTTTGTGGGTTAAAACCAATATTTGAAGCCTGAATTGCTTTTTCGATCGGTTCGAGCATGCTCTTATCCCATGGCTGAACAATGATGGAACGAGGATCGGGAGCTGCCACATTGGCAACCTGGTTTAAGGGTGTTTTTGTTCCATAGTAGTCAACGTAAATGCCATCCAGCATCATTGGAGAAGCTTTCCCAGCACGAATTTTAAGTAATTCTGATTCAAGGTGTTTAATCACCTTATCCATCTGTT
>CAZDUU010000552.1:0-2009 GCA_964508675.1 uncultured Bacteroidales bacterium
CTTCCGGACCAGTGATGAAAAGTTTGGAAATATTGTCCACTACAAATACAAAGTCTGTCAATGCCGGCGAATAAACGGCACCACCTGCGCAGGGACCAAGAATAACGGAAATTTGCGGAATAACTCCTGAAGCAAGAGTATTACGGAAAAAGATTTCACCGTAACCTGCCAGAGAGTTAACGCCTTCCTGAATACGAGCACCACCACTGTCGTTGATACCGATCAAAGGAATACGCAATTTTAATGCGTGATCCATGATTTTTGTAATCTTGCGTGCATGCATAAGCCCCAGTGAACCACCTGCAACAGTAAAGTCCTGGGCAAAAATGCAAACCGGTGAACCAAAGATGGTTCCTGTACCGGTAATTACACCATCACCATACAATACTTTGCTGCTCATATCGAAGTCACGGGCTTCGTGTTCAACAAATAAGTCGTATTCCTGGAATGAATCTTTGTCTAAGATAGATAAAACACGTTCGCGCGCAGTTAATTTTCCCATTGAAAGCTGTTTCTCAATGGCTTTTTCGCCTCCACCCTGAAGGTATTGTTCCCTCTTGCGGATAAGCTCTAATGTTTTGCTACGTAATGACATATTAACGATTTTAAAATTAACGGACAAAAATACGTTATTTATCAATTCAGGATGATGCATTTTATCAACACCCTAATACACAAAATATTAAAATGTTATGAATATTTAATTTGTTAAATATCAGAATAACAGAAATATAAGTTGGTAAAAAACTGTCAGTAATGCTGAATTAGCCTATATTATTGAAGAAAGTTTGTAGCAGATTGTCGCCGATTTTTTCTTCATATTTTGCATGGACATTAAATTCCGGAGTACGAACACCTTTTTTGAATAAAACATTACCTGTTAATACTCTTGCTTCATCCCATAACCCTTTTTCAATAAATTGTTGCAGTGTTTTTTGTCCACCTTCTACAATGATGGAAAGTATCTTTCGGTTGTATAGTTGATTTAAAACTTCATTTAATAGATTTGCAGAGTTATTAATGTATATGAATTCAGTATTGGGATAATCTTTTGTTTTAGATGTTGTGCTGAATATCAGAGTTGGTGACTGGTTGTCGAAAATATGAGCTTTGGTTGGCAGGTTATTTTCTGATTGCAGAACGATACGTATTGGATTATTTCCTGACCATAATCGGTTTGTGAGTTGAGGGTTATCGTTAATAATAGTGTTTGCACCGACCAGAATCCCCATTTCTTCACTTCTCGACTTATGAACCAATGTTTTATTAAATGCACTGCTAATCCAATGTATTTCAGGCTTATCACAGGTCCGCTCATAATCAATAAACCCGTCCTGACTTTGAGCCCATTTTAAAATAATGTATGGTCGCTTCTTTTCAAAAAAAGTGAAAAAACGTCGGTTCAGAAATCGATATTCTTTCTCAAGAATCCCTGTTTGAACATCAACTCCGGCATTTTTCATTTTCTGAATGCCTTTTCCTGCAACCAATGGATTAGGGTCAAAACAAGAAATGACGACTCTGGGTATTTTCAGATTTACAATGGTGTCAGCGCAGGGTGGTGTTTTTCCATAATGGGAACAAGGCTCAAGTGTTACAAACAAAGTGGAATTTTTAAGCAAACTGCGATCTTTTACACTATTTATTGCAACAATTTCGGCATGAGCCCCTCCAAAATGATAATGATAGCCTTCTCCTATAATATTATTGTCATGAACAATGACACAACCTACCATAGGATTGGGAGATACATGACTTGATCCCATCTCAGCCAGTTCTATAGCCCTTTTCATGTATTGTTGAAAACTCATGATAAATTTTTTGTAAAAATGGCTATTTTTTGTTTTAAAAAAAAAGATAAATGATTAGTTTTGTGCACTATGAACAACTGCTTGATTTTTAATCCGTCATACAATAAGCTAAAAAAATGAAAGTATTTTTACTATGTGCATTACTGTTTTTGTGGATATTATCTAATGGGCAAACTAACGACTGTGATAACACGGTAG
>CAZDUU010000553.1:0-2007 GCA_964508675.1 uncultured Bacteroidales bacterium
CAAAAGCAAAGAAAGAGTATGATGATTTGATGGAATCTGAACGAAGCTATCACGAAAAAGAAGCAACCTATTCGCAAAACATTGAAATAAAAGCCAATAACTCCTTTAATATTGAATTTTCTGTTGAGTACCAGGCATGTCTTTTAGATGGTATGTGTGTAATGGAGGAACAGGATTTTTCTATACCTATAAAAGTTGAAAATACAGATACTACAAATACTATTTCTCAAATTGACTCTTCTGCAACATTATTAAATAAAGATACTCTAAAAAATGTTGGTGATAGTACTTCAGTTAGCACCAGCTCTGATGCAAGTATCAAAAACGATGAATATGCAAATAAATCTTTGTGGTGGTTTTTTATATTCTCATTTTTAGCCGGATTAGCAGCTATTCTTACCCCTTGCGTATTTCCTATGATACCTATGACAGTATCGTTCTTTATGCACAATGAAGATAACAAGAAAAAAGCAAAATTTCAAGCCATAGTTTACGGAGTAAGCATTATTTTAATTTACACTATTATCGGGACCATTGTTGCCGTAACACTCGGTGCAAATTTCGCTAACTTTTTAAGCACACATTGGATTCCAAATATTTTCTTCTTCCTGATATTCATGTTTTTTGCAGCCTCATTTTTTGGAATGTTCGAAATCGTCCTTCCATCATGGATGGTTAATAAAGCTGACCAAAAAGCTGAAAAGGGCGGATTTTTTGGCCCCTTTTTCATGGCCTTTACTTTAGTATTAGTTTCTTTTTCTTGTACCGGGCCAATTGTAGGCGCAATACTTGTAAAATCTGCAGGAGGACAAGTATTGGAGCCTATTATTGGAATGTTTGGCTTTTCATTAGCCTTTGCACTTCCTTTTACTGTTTTTGCATTATTCCCATCATTAATGAAAAACATGCCAAAATCTGGTGGATGGCTCAATTCGGTTAAAGTGGTACTTGGATTTCTGGAATTGGCTTTAGGTCTAAAATTTTTAAGTACTGCCGATCAGACTTATCATTGGGGAATTCTTGACAGAGAAGTATATTTGGCTTTGTGGATAGTCATTTTTGCACTTATGGGTTTTTATTTACTTGGAAAATTAAAATTTGCTCACGACGACGATGTTCCTCATATTGGAGTACCACGGTTAATTCTTTCAATTATAACCTTTTCCTTTGTAATATATATGCTTCCGGGTATGTGGGGGGCTCCCTTAAAAGCATTATCAGGCTATCTGCCACCTCAAAACAGTCTTGATTTTGATATTAAAAAAATAATATCAGAAACCAACGAACTTACCTCAGGTAATTCAGGCAGTGAACTTTGCGAAAAGCCAAAATACGCTGATTTCTTACATTTACCACATGAATTAAAGGGGTATTTTGATTATGATCAGGCTTTAAGATGTTCAAAAAAACAGAATAAACCGATATTTATTGATTTTACCGGTCACGGATGCGTCAATTGCAGACAGATGGAAGCTAACGTATGGAGTGACTCCAGAGTGTTAAAACGATTACGCGAAAACTTTATTATTACAGCGTTATACGTTGATGATAAAACAGAATTGCCTGAAAAAGAATGGGTAGTTTCAAAAATCGACGGTAAAACAAAAACATCTATCGGTAAGAAATATGCAGATTTTCAAATCTCAAGGTTTAATATCAATGCTCAGCCATACTATGTATTGCTGGATACAAGTGGTAATTTACTAGTTAAACCAAGAGCATATGATTTGGATGTTGAGGCTTTTATCAATTTCCTTGACGAAGGGATCAAAAAATTTAATAAGAAATAATTTAGCTGCAGCAAACTAAATTACTTTATTCTCATTTTTATTTACCTTTGTAAAACCTTATTTTCTTAATAATGAAAACATTTTTTGGTTTTATCATAAGTAACTACAAAAGGGCAATCATAGCCATTTTATTTATCATAGCCATTTTTCTGATCTTATTAATCATCCCTCATCAAACACGATTTAAATATGAATTCCGGAAAGGTGAACCATGGAA
>CAZDUU010000554.1:0-2006 GCA_964508675.1 uncultured Bacteroidales bacterium
CTGCTTCGAAATGCCGTCGCTTTGCAGGCCGCTGTGCATCATGCGTGTGTCCACCAGTCCGGTTTTTTCCCGGGACATGGAAGCGCAAAGTTCGCTGATGGTGTTTTTATCGAACATCACGTTGGCATCAGTAATAATAAGTATTTCAGCAGTGGCTTTCTGTGCCAGTTGGTTGATGATTTTAATCTTACCGTTTCGTTCGAAGAAAAAAACAGGATGAAGCTGAGGATATTTTTGTTCAAGTCTTTTGAGGATTTCGTTGGTGGCATCGGTCGAATTATCAGAACCAACCCACACTTCAATCATATTTTGCTGATAATGGCCTTGGAAAATGCTTTCAATCTTTTCTTCTATCACTTTTTCCTCGTTGAACGCAGCCATCAGTATGGAGACGGGGACAGGTTCCGATTTTTCGTTTTCTGTAGTTTTTTTTGGCGAGCGACTTTTGTAAATAGCGGAAAGCAAGACAGGAAAAAGAAGATAAGTGTGCAGAACAGTCAGAACGCACAACCAGAAAACGATATTTAAAATGGTGACAACTAACATTTATGCAAATGTAGTGTAAATGTTTTATAAATAATCGGCTGATTGATTTTTTATGAATGGCGCAATGGCCCTGTTGTAAACACCTTGTACGTATGCAATGGTCATTCCGTAATTGGTAACGGGAACTCTGGCATCAATGGCAGGTTTTAAACGACTAAAAAGTTGTTTGCGTGTAATCATACAACCGCCGCACTGGATAACCAAAGCGTAATCAGTAATAGGGCGTTCGAGTGCACTTAATCCGGCTACTACATCGTAAGTCAGGTTTTTCCCGGTGAACTGGCTTATCCAGCGTGGAATTTTAACGCGTCCGATATCGTCGCACGAAACGTGGTGTGTGCATGATTCGAGCAGGAGAATACGATCTCCGTCTTTGAGCTGGCTGATTTTGGGTGTCCCTTTCAGGTATTCCTGGAAATGACCTTTGTAGTGTGCCAGCAAAACGCTGAAACCTGTCAGCGGAATTTCTTCGGGAATCATGGCAGCGGCTTTCAGAAATAATTGGCTGTCGGTAATGGCAAGTGCAGGCTTAATTTTAGTGTTTCGCAGAAATGCATCCACTTCGCGTTCTTTGAGAATAATGCAAACGGCATCGTTGTCAAGCACATCGCGTATAACCTGAACCTGTGGTAAAATAAGGCGACCTTCCGGTGCTTCTACATCAATAGGGGTAATGAGCAGAACAATATCGCCCTGTTTGATTAAATCGCCCACAAGAGCAGGCATGGTAAAAGCAGATTCGGGAATAGCCTGTTTTATTGCGTGAATGATGTCGTCAATATGTGTTGACTCTATAGTACTGAATGTCAGAACCGGTTTTTTAATTTTTTCTTCGACCTGATGCAAAAAGTTTTGATTGGGAGGGAAAAGGTCGGTTTTGTTGTAAATAACCAGATATGGCAAATCGAGTTTTTCAAATTCGTGGATCAGGTTCATTTCAAAATCGTCGAATGTGCTTTGGGTAATGATGAGAATGGCTAAGTCAACGACCGAGAGTGTTTCCAGTGTTTTTTTGATGCGTTTATGGCCTATTTCGCCTTCATCGTCCAGACCGGCGGTGTCGATGAGAACCACCGGACCAAAACCGGTTATTTCGTACGATTTTTTAACCGGGTCTGTGGTTGTTCCGGCTAAGTCGGAAACAATAGCAATGTCCTGACCTGTAATGCAATTGATAAAACTGCTTTTTCCATAATTTCGTCTGCCATAGATACCAATATGGGGTTTAAGTTCTTTTCCTTTTTGCATGGTTATTTCTTTTTGAATACAAAGGTAACAGTTCCTGATTTTTTTTGCCATGATTCTACTACGTCCAGACAAAAATAATAGGGCATGGTAAGTGCGAAATATAAACGATGCAGCCACAGTGTTCGTTTGGGTACATCCTGAAGATATTTTTTATTTCCTTTGAGTGATTCAAATAAAATTTCGCGCTTTGGGGCATGTCGGTTTAAGTCGCT
>CAZDUU010000555.1:0-1987 GCA_964508675.1 uncultured Bacteroidales bacterium
TATGAACTTCAACTACAGCCTGGGTAGGTTCAAGGTTTACTTTGTCTTTTTGTTTAATGATAAGATCATTGCCTTCCTGTTTGATAATAAAATTAGGCAAAATATTTTCGTCGGTTGTAAGTGTAATGGCAAAAGTACTGTCCTGTACAAAAACAACATTAGCAATAGAACTGTTTTGAATGGCAGTGACTCCTTTAAATTGGTAATTCTGGCTTTTAATGACTTTATTGCCAACCACTTTTTCGTTTCCTTTAAACACGAGGTTGCCATTGCATGATACTGCAACTAAAACCGAAATAATCAATATTAAACTTTTCATATGTATTTTTTTTGTCAAATGTAATGTTTGAAACCTAAATTAAAAATGATTTTTATCCACTTATAGAATCAAAAGTTTTAAATTTGAAGTTTGATTTATTTTTTTGAAATAAATTTCTTATTCACTTCAATCTTTTTACTTCTTACTTGATACTTTCTTCCGTTTTCTGAGATTTGTCTTAGTTTTAGAGTTTTTTTTGATATAAATTTGTCACAAAATTTGGAATTTGAAAATTACTTTTCTCGGAACAGGAACATCGCAGGGAGTGCCGGTTATTGCATGCGATTGTGCTATTTGCTGGTCAATTGATAGTAGGGATAAGCGTTTACGCTCATCTGTGATGGTTGAGATCAACGATAAAGTTCTTGTTATTGACACAGGCCCCGATTTTCGACAGCAAATGCTCAGGGCAAAAGTAAAACGCCTTGATGCCATTCTTTTTACGCACGAGCATAAAGACCATATTGCCGGGTTGGACGATATTCGTTCGTTTAACTGGCTATACAAAAAACCTATGGACATTTTTGCCGAACAGAGAGTTATAAAAGCATTGCAATTAGAATACTCTTATGTTTTTGCCGAAGATAAATATCCCGGAATTCCTGAAATGAACATTCACGAAATTGACGAAAAACCTTTTTGGGTTGAAGGTATTGAAATCATTCCTATTCGTGCAATCCATTATAAATTGCCGGTTTTGGGATTCAGAATAGGGGACTTTGCTTATATAACTGATGCCAATTATATTCCCGAAACAGAATTCGAAAAACTGAAAGGATTAAAGGTTTTTGTGCTGAATGCCTTGCGAAAAAAGGAACATCTTTCTCATTTTAACCTTGATCAGGCAGTCGAAATTGCAAAAAAAGTGAATGCAGAACAATCGTATTTTACACATATAAGTCATTTAATGGGATTTCATGAACAGATAAATATGGAATTGCCAAAAGGCATGCAGTTGGCTTGCGACGAATTGATGATAAATATATAAATTAGATAATTCGCAAAAGAAATCCGGGAAACAATTCAATCTTTAAATTTTTATTTGCAAGGTTTTCGTCGAAATAGTTCAGAGGGATATTGTTGATATAGAAATGGACGGAGAGCGTTTCGTCAATTTCAGCTTGCATATATTGCGGGAATAAAGTCCAGTCGTATGGACTGGGAAGTTCCTGAAAAGTTTTTAAATTACTTATAGTATCATCCTTTGTTTTCAATATACTGTTTTCAATGTATGATATATGTCTGAATACTTTATTATCCGCGTATTTAAAGTCAACAAAATTGATTTCTGAAAAGCTGATGGCATCAATTCTGACGAGTTTGTTTCCATCGTATTTAAGGTATAAATAATTTTCGAGTGAGCTTACGGATGTGTCAATGTCATTTTTTGTACTGTCCCAGTGGCATAACGACCACGAAACTTCTTCGCAATTGCCATTGGTATTATATTTCAAGGTCATTCGTTTTAAATTCATCTCATGGCTGAATGCCGGATGATTATTGATCCATTTTTTATCAACCAGATAATAAAAAGTAATTTGCCTGATCTGGTTTTTTGAAAAATATAAATGGTCAATTACAAATTCATTCGAACTTTGAGAGAATAGCGAAAAGTTTAAAGTGAATAGTAAAATAAAAAATCCTAATGTTTTCAAAATCAAGGTTTTT
>CAZDUU010000556.1:0-1985 GCA_964508675.1 uncultured Bacteroidales bacterium
CAGATTTTAGCTGACTTCCTCACCATGATGGAACACAGCGATAAACCTTTACATCAGATTACATTTGCTTTCTGTGGCGATGCCAAAAATAATGTTGGTAATTCACTAATGGTTGGTGCTGCAAAAATGGGTATGGATTTCCGTGCTGTTGCTCCAAAAAGTTGTCAACCAGATAAAGAATTAGTAAAAAAATGCCAGGCTATAGCAAAAGAAACCGGCGCTAAAATCACCATTACCGATGATGTTGCAAAAGGCGTTAAAGGTTGCGATTTTCTTTATACCGATGTTTGGGTATCAATGGGCGAACCCGATTCTGTATGGGCTGAAAGAATAAAATTATTGAAACCATACCAGGTAAACGCTAAAATGATGAAACTTACAGGAAATCCAAATTGCAAGTTTTTGCATTGCTTACCGGCATTCCATAACCGCGAAACTACCGTTGGCGAAGAAATTTACAAGAAATTCAAAATTGATGCAATGGAAGTAACCGAAGAAGTATTTGAATCAAAAGCTTCTCTGGTATTTGATGAAGCAGAAAATCGTGTTCATACTATTAAAGCTGTTATGGTAGCTACTTTAGGTGACTAAGGAATATGCTTTATATATAAAAAAAGGTTATCTTTGCATTCCCGCTTGATAACCTTTTTTTATTTATGATTACATTAATCGTTTTTATCATTTCCTCCTATTTATTAGGCTCTGTTCCTACTTCAGTGTGGGTTGGGAAATGGTTCTACGGAATTGATATCCGTGAACATGGAAGCGGAAACGCAGGAGCAACCAATACACTCAGAGTTCTTGGAGCAAAAGCAGCACTTCCGGTTTTTATTTTTGATGTATTTAAAGGGTTTATCACCCCATTTATTTCACATTATTATTTTAGTCAGTTTCCACCGATTTCTGATAATTTTTTATACCTAATAATTATTGGTTTTTTTGCTGTTATTGGTCATATTTATCCATTATTTGCAGGATTTAAAGGGGGCAAAGGTATTGCTACACTATTAGGTATGGTACTTGGAATAACAGCTCTTCCATCATTATTATGCCTTTCCGTTTTTATAGTTATCCTTTTAATAACTAAATACGTATCAGTCGGATCGTTAACAGCAGGAATCTGTTTTCCTGTTTTTGTGATAATTTTTGAAAATTACTCATTATCACTATTAATTTTTTCAATAATTGCAGTTATTCTTCTGTTTTACACTCACAGAAAAAATATTGACCGTTTAAGAAAAGGGACAGAAAGTAAAACAACTTTTAAAAAGAAGACTAAGGAATCTTAATTCTTTGTCCTAAATGTAAAATACCATTTCGTTCTATGCCATTGTATTGACAAATCGCGTCAACTGTTGTTCCATATCTTCTTGCAAGGCTGAATAATGTATCGCCTTTCTGGATAACATGAACTTTGGCAGAAGCGATTGCTTTATTTTGCTGGGAGTTTGATTTCTTTGCTGATTCACCAACCTGGGTAACCTGATTAGATTGAGCCTGGGAATGTTTATGAACTGATTTTGATTTTTTGTTTTTATAGAACTTAAAACTACTCTGAGTTAATAGCAATGTATCAGAATTCAGTTTTTTTGCACTAAAATCAATTAATAAACGCGGGTTAAATGGTTGTTCGTTATATCTGGTTTCAAAATGCAGATGGTCGCAGGTTGCTCTTCCTGTCCTACCTCCCAGCCCTAAAACTTCGCCACATTTAACAGTATCGTTAACCCTGACTAAGCGTTTTGACAAATGAGCATATACTGTTTCTATACCATTATAATGCCTCACTACAACGATATTACCGTATCCGCTAAAATAACGGCTTACGCGGATAACACCTGCAAAAGCCGAATGTACTGAATCTCCTCTGTTTAATTTAATATCAATACCTGTATGTACTCTTCTTCCTCTCCAACCAAATTCTGATATAGTGTTGCCCATAATTGGCATAACAAACTTAGGATATGCAGGTGTTCTTAGACATA
>CAZDUU010000557.1:0-1979 GCA_964508675.1 uncultured Bacteroidales bacterium
ATTAATAATCTGCTGACTTTTTGCCAACATCATGGAGCCGGTGAAGGCTGCTACGAACATCATTTTTTTTAACATATACAAAAAGTTTTAATTAAGCCATCGCCTCATCAAAACTTCGAGTAAGAAAAGGGAGATATTATTTTTTGAACATCTCTCTAAGCTTTTTAACCCGAAAGCATTGAAATCATTTGAACTAAGCAGGTCTTCTGGCTTGCTTCATCTGTAATGCCTTCCCGTTTTTAACAGTGGCAGGGTTATTACAGACTTTTTTAGAAGCTTACAGCTGCGGGTACAGCTCCGGATTTTCACCGGATTCCCTTTCATTCTTCTCGTGAGAGTTGAATTACTTAGAACGGTACAAAGGTATAAAAATAAATTTAATGGATTTTGAAATTGTTGAAATAAGTTGATAAAATTAATAAGTTGTTGAAATGGTGAGTGATAAATTTTTAAAAAATACCTCTCAGGAATTTCATTATTTTCAAAAATATTCATAGGTTTGTGTTATAATTTAAACCAATAATTTTATGAGAAAACTTTTTTTATTTGCAGCAGTTTCAGTATCTGCTTTAATGATGTCATGTTCAGGAAATAAAACTGAAAATGGTGAAACAAAAGATTCAACAGCTACAGCCGAAACTACCGAAGCTCCTGCCCAGGGTCAGCGTTATGGCATTAAATCCGGAATAGTTACTTATGAACCCATGGATATTATGGGAATTAAAACTACTCAGGTTGTTTATTTTGATGATTATGGTAAAAAAGAATGCCGCGAAACAGTTGTTGAAGGTGATATTATGGGAATGAAAACAAAAAAAGTATCTGAAAATATTATTGATGGAAACTATTCCATAACTTTCGATCTCGAAAATATTACCAATAATAAAAATGAACTTAAAAAAGAAGCAGTAAGGGTTGATATGTCTAAAATGACCATGGGTAATATGGATATGTCAGCTTTATCAGAAGAAATGAAAAAACAAATGGAATATAAAGAAGAAGGTACTGAAGATGTTGCTGGTGTTACAGGGACAAAATATTCAGTTAAGTTTGGAGGTCAACGTATGTATGGCGTTATGTATAAAAATGTTCCTTTGAAAGCAGATTTGGGACAAATAAAAATGGTTGCCAGCAAATTTGAACAAAATGCTACTGTTCCTGCTGAAAAATTCACTGTTCCTGCTGATTACAAAATTGTTGATCAACAACCGATGCAATAATTATGATTAAAAAAACAATAAAGAAATTGCTTCGTCATTATGGAAAAGAAATAAAGCCAATTGACGAATATTTCGAAAAACTTGAGCCGGTTAAAGATGACTGGCTCAAGTCATTTAATGTGAATACCATTTTTGATATTGGTTCAAGTGATGGCGGATATGCAAAGAAGATCAGACAGGTGCTTCCAAATACAACGATTTATTCTTTTGAAGCAATTCCTGAATCTTACCAGAAGCTTTTACTGAATTTTAAGAATGACAGTAAGTTGAAAGCTTTTAATGTCTGTTTAAATAATTACAATGGTACCTGCGAATTTAATATCAGTGAATACAGTGGTTCAAGTTCAGTTTTAAAAATGAGCGATTTGCACAAAAAAGCTTATCCATATACGGCAAATCATGAAATTGTAGTTGTCGAATGCAAAACATTGGATACATTTATTGCTGAAAATAATTTAGTTTTAGAAGATACTGTTTTATTAAAACTCGACGTTCAGGGAGCTGAATGGAATATTTTGGAAGGAGCAACTGAACTGCTCAAAAAAGTAAAGATAATCTTTATGGAAGCAAGTTTCAATACGCTTTATGATAATTCTTTACTCTTTACTGATGTGATAATCAAAATGAATTCACTGGGTTTTAAAGTCAAAGGCATCGAAAATGTTTCGCAAAGTCTTGTTGATGGCACATATTTGCAATGTGATGCTTATTTTATTAAAGAAGATTAACTATTTCTTATCATTTTCAAGAGCATAAACA
>CAZDUU010000558.1:0-1972 GCA_964508675.1 uncultured Bacteroidales bacterium
GCATGGGTTTGCCATCAGACGAAACCAATACAATATTATCAACAAAGGGTTTATGTAAATCGAGTTTATTGTAATTTTCCTTCGAAAAATCGGCCGGAGCGAAATCTTTTAAAGCATTTTCTTTCATGAATCCTGCTGCTACAGATTTTTCGATTTCTGCTTTTAACTCAACCACTGAACCGATACATTTCATTTCTTTGTAATCTTCGGTAGCCCAAATCGGAAGCGGAGTTCCCCAATAGCGCGAACGGGAAAGATTCCAATCCAGCAGATTTTCGAGCCATTGACCAAAACGCCCTAAACCGGTTGAAGCAGGTTGCCAGTTGATGGTTTTGTTCAGCTCAATCATACGTTCTTTTTTGGCTGTAGTTTTTATAAACCACGAATCCAACGGATAGTAAAGTATGGGTTTATCGGTTCTCCAGCAATGCGGATAACTGTGTTCGTATTTTTCTATTTTAAATGCTTTGTTTTCTTTTTTCAGCATGATGGCAATTTCAACATCTACGGATTCGGGATGTTTATTGCTCTCATCTTCGTATTCCTGTTTTACAAAGCGACCGGAAAATTCTCCGCAGCCTTCAATAAATCGTCCTTGCTTATCAACCAAAGTCAATGTTCCAAGACCATATATTCTTGACATTCTAAAATCGTCGGCACCAAAGCTCGGAGCGATGTGAACGATACCTGTTCCATCTTCTGTTGTAACGAAATCGCCAATCACCACTTTAAAAGCATCGCCATTGTCGGGCTGATGCCATGGAATAAGCTGTTCGTAACGCATTCCTTCGAATTCTTTTCCTCTGTAAGTGGCTAAAACCTTATAAGGTATCAGTTTGGAATCTTCTTTAAATTCGGAAAAATCCAATTCTTTTGCTTTTTCATTTAAATATGCAGGAATTCTTTCGCTTGCAAGAATTACAGTAACTTTCTGGCGGGTATAGGGATTGAATGTAAGAACTTTTGAGTATTCGATATTTTCACCAACAGCTAATGCCGTGTTTGAAGGCAATGTCCAGGGAGTTGTGGTCCATGCCATGAAATACAAATCCGTTTCAACACCTTCGAAAAGTCGGGCAGACAATTCGTTCTTTACAATTTTAAATTGTGCAGTAAGCGTGGTGTCTTTAACATCTCTGTAGCATCCGGGCTGGTTAAGTTCGTGTGTACTTAAACCGGTACCGGCAGCAGGCGAATAAGGCTGAATGGTATATCCTTTATAAAGTAATCCTTTGTCGAATAATTGTTTTAAAAGCCACCAGAGCGTTTCGATGTATTTATTGTCGTAAGTAATGTAAGGATCGGACATATCTACCCAATAGCCCATAATATCCGTGAGCTTTTCCCACTGGTCGGTATATTTCATTACGTCCTTTTTGCAAAGAGCGTTATATTCTTCGACAGAAATTTTCTTACCAATATCGTCTTTACGAATACCTAAGGCTTTTTCAACACCAAGTTCAACGGGCAGGCCGTGTGTATCCCAACCGGCTTTTCTGTTTACTTTAAAGCCCTGCATAGTTTTGTACCTACAGAAAAGGTCTTTAATAGTACGGGCCATAACATGATGAATACCAGGAGTTCCGTTTGCAGAAGGAGGGCCTTCGTAAAAAACATAATCCGGATGTCCTTCGCGAACTTCGAGGCTTCTGCTAAAAGTTTTATTCTCTTCCCACCACTTCAGAACTTCATTGTTAATTGAAGCCAGATCAAGCTGTTTGTATTCGTTAAAGTGTTTTGACATAAAAAATTTTTTAAAGGTGCAAAGATAATAAATCTGTGCAAAATTTAATAGCGATTGTGTTTAGCTTATCAATTGCCGGTGTAATGAATTAGGATCGTGGAAAATGAAATTTTATTTTTTGTCATTTAAATAATTTCTTCTTATATAATTAGAATAAATGGCTTCGTCAAGAGAATTAATCTTTTTTAGTTTATTCTTTAATTCATATGGATTAATAATTTTATTAGG
>CAZDUU010000559.1:0-1972 GCA_964508675.1 uncultured Bacteroidales bacterium
ATAAAAATAAATTTTTCTCCGTTCCGTCAATTTTGGTAAATCCCAAATTAGAATAATGCCTTTCAACCAGATTATTTTTAGAAGTCGGTATAAATTCTCCGATAATTTTTTTGAATTTATTTTTGCGGGCATAATTAACTATGGCATTCAAAGTAAAATTTTCCATTCCTCGTTTTAAAACCCTACAACTCATAAACCATGAATTTATAAATAACGTTTCCTGATTTTGTTTCTCTAAAATAACAACACAAATCAATCCATTATCGCCAAATTTATCTTTAAGGCCAAAACTAAAACACTGAAAATATTCATCATGTGATAATCTTTCTATTTCATCTTCGGTATATCTGATTGTTCTTAAATTAAACTGATTACTGCGTTGTGAAAGTTGTGCCACACGAGGAATATTGTACTTGTTAAAAACATTCACTTCCGAAATCATGTCAAGATTTTTAAGAAAATCAGCTTCGTTTTCAAAGCTTTTTTGCATAGAAACTCTTTCTGCTTCAATCTGATACTGCTTTGTTCTCTCAATATCTTCGCTATTGAATGAAGCTGTTTCGAAAAGGTTAAGGCTGTATAAATATTCTAAATATTCAGCAGGGTCTTCAGGAAGTTCTGGAACTAAAATTTGGGAAATATTCTCTCGAACCATATTCCTTTCAAATGGATTATCATCAAGAAAAACCATAGAATCAAAACCAATATTAAGCACAGACTGGATTTTACGAATATTATCTACTTTATTATCCCAATTTGCAATAAATACAGCTATATCATCCAGTTTTAACACCATTTCGGGGTGTTTTTCAAAAGGCTCTTTAGCAATTTCTTCAGTATTCTTTGAACATATCGCAATAATAATCCCACGATTTTTAAGCTTTTTAATCCAATGCTGAAACTCTGCAAATGCTTTCCCAATTCCTAAACCATGACCCAGTTGTATATTTTCAATACCATCATCACCTATTACACCTCCCCAGAGAGTATTATCAAGGTCCAATATCAGGCATTTCTTAAATTTTCCGGATATTGCTTCAATAATGTCCACCGTTCTTGTAGCTACTTCGGGAAGAATATCCAAAGTAAGCACCATTTCTGTATTTGTATAAATAGAAGGGCTAAAAATCATTTTTCTGCCATAGATATTTTGCAAAGAAGCCAAATCGCAAATAAATAGATTTGATATTTGTTGCGAAAGTAGCATTAACTCATAATTCAGCTTTCTTACCTGAAAAATAAATGAACTCTCCACTTTATTAGCGTAACTTCCAAAAACAGCATCATCAATCTCCGGATAATTATAGTAAATAACCCTGGATGAAACAGAATTAGCTATCAACCTTATAAGATCAAGTCGTTCATTTGCAAACTTTAACTGCTCTTCAACTGAAATTTCGTTGTAATATTTTAATAATTTGTGGGTTGAATGAAAGACTATAATAAAATCAGCATTAAAGGAATACAATTCTGAGCTTTTATCAAGAAACTGACGCTCTATCTGATTATAATCAGCCTCAAAAATTTCGAAATTGTAACCTCTCTCAATCCCCATTCCTCTTATAGCTACCGACAAAAAACTGGTTGTACTATCGCCTAAAATTGCCACTTTTATTTTTGGAAAAACACTGACATCTTTTTTGAGATTTTTCTTCAAATCGTTGAATGATAAAACAGTCATTTTTAAGTTTTTCTAAGAATTGTTTCCGGCATCAAAAGTAAGTTATAATTTTGTTTTCTGAAAGTATTGTCCTTATTATTTAAAAATAACTACTGTAATATTTTACTTCAATTTTCAACTATAAAATATTGAAATCAAAATATAAACACACTAATTTGAAGAAATATAGGATGTAGAGTTCAAATATCTTCAGGAAGTGTGGCAGGCATTGATTATACTATTGGAATTACGGAAATAAAAAACTAATCATATGGTTGTATAGAAACAAGAATCATACAAATTTAAAGCTCA
>CAZDUU010000560.1:0-1972 GCA_964508675.1 uncultured Bacteroidales bacterium
CCGGTGGCACTTGGTTTTGCAAAAGCAAGACTGATCAAGAAACATAAGGAAGACAAAAACAAATTGCTTCCGATCAGCATTCATGGTGATGCAGCCATTTCAGCACAGGGAATAGCTTACGAAGCAGCCCAGATGTCACAATTAAAAGGATATGGTGTTGGCGGAACACTTCATTTTATTTTAAATAACCAGGTTGGTTTTACAACAAATTATCTGGAAGGTCGCTCCAGCATTTACTCAACCGATGTTGCAAAAGTAACTCAATCACCTGTATTTCACGTCAATGCTGATGACGTAGAATCGCTCATTTACACTATTTTGCTTGCCATTGATTTCAGGCAGACTTTTCATCGTGATGTTTATATCGATATTCTTGGTTACAGAAAATATGGTCACAATGAAGGTGACGAACCACGATTTACACAGCCTACCTTGTATAAAGCAATAGCAAATCATCCTAATGTAAAACAAATATATCAGGATAAACTTTTAAAAGAAAATGAATCCATAAGGGACGAACTGCAGCTAATCGAAAAAAGCTACTCCGATAAGCTTCAAAACAATTACGAAAAAGCACAGGCAAATCCTGTTGTTCCTGTCAAACATTTCCTGAATGAGGAATGGAACATATATAAACATGCCGATAAAAATGATTTTAATAATAGCGTTAACAGCTCGTTTAATAAAGAAAAATTAATTCAACTATCACAACAACTGAATACGTTGCCCAAAGACAAAAAGTTTTACTCAAAAGCACTTAAAATTGCTGACGACAGAGTAGAACTAAGCAAACAAAATAAAGCTGACTGGGCTATGGGCGAGCAACTTGCTTATGCCAGCCTGCTCGAAGAAGGACATTCTATACGATTAAGCGGTCAGGACAGTGAACGCGGAACCTTTAGCCACCGTCACAGTGCTTTTGTAGTTGAAGATACAGATGAAAAATATTATCCGCTAAAATCCATATCAGGTTCAGACTCCGTTTTTTCTGTTTACAATTCGCTTTTATCAGAATATGCTGTTTTGGGATTCGAATATGGTTATTCACTGGCAACTCCTAACGATTTAACTATTTGGGAAGCCCAGTTTGGCGATTTCCACAATGTTGGTCAGGTAATTATTGATCAATATTTAAGTTCAGCAAAAGATAAATGGTCGCTCATGTCGGGATTAACTTTGCTGCTTCCCCACGGATATGAAGGCCAGGGACCCGAACATTCCAGCGCACGCATTGAACGTTTCCTTGTTCTGGCAGCCAACGAAAATATGATTATTGCCAATCCTACTTCTCCGGCAAATTTATTTCATTTGCTCAGGAGGCAGGTTAAAGCAAGTTACAGACTTCCTTTAATTGTATTCACTCCCAAAAGTGCACTTCGACATCCATTAAATATTTCCACATTTGATAATCTTGCAACCGGACACTTTCAAGATATTATAGAAGACAATGAAGTGAAAGCAGAGAACGTAAAACAGATTCTTCTTTGTAGCGGAAAAATATTCTTTGAACTTTATGAAGAACGCAAAAAATTGAATCTGAATGATACAGCCATTATCAGAGTAGAACAAATCTATCCTTTAAATACAGATAAACTAAAATATATCATTTCATCTTTTCCAAATTCTAAGCGTGTTGCATGGGTTCAGGAAGAACCTGCCAATATGGGAGCATGGAATTTTATCCGGCTAAATTCCGGAATTCAGAATATTCTGGGTATTTGCAGGCCGGCAAGCGGAAGCACAGCTCCCGGCTTATTCGAACTTCATAAAAAACAGCAACAAAAAATATTAGACAAAGCTTTTGGAAAATGTACCTGTCAGAATATTGACGAGTACTGTTATATGTCATGTTCAGAAAAATTATAAATTATGGAAATAAAAGTTACTATTCCTTCACCGGGTGAATCTATTCACGAAGTAACCATTGCAAACTGGCTTGTTCAGGATGGTTCATATGTTGAAAAGGATACTG